>JAPKZM010000197.1 GCA_026393775.1 Candidatus Aminicenantota bacterium | reverse complement strand
GACCTCAGCATAGCATCACTAGATGCTTCGGGGGACCTCAGCATAGTGATGCTAAGGAGGTGTTTATGTTTGGTTTGATAGTGACTTTAGCAATTTTAGCTCTGGTTATTTGTGCGTTTGGAATTCGGATTGTGTCACAATGGCAGAGTGGCGTAGTTTTTCGCCTGGGGAAATATGTCAGACAAATTAAGCCTGGGTTAAATATCATAATTCCCGTTTTGGAATACGTAAAATTTGTTGATATGCGTATCCGCACAATGGATGTCATACCCCAGGAAATTATGACCAAGGATTCGGTTCCGGTCAAGATCGACGCCGTGGTCTATTACAAGATTTTCGATGCACCCAAGTCAATTATAGCAGTTGAGAATTTTAGTATGGCGTCTACCTTATTGGCTCAATCCAAGCTGAGAGATGTTTTAGGTAAATATGATTTGGATACCCTTCTATCCAACAAAGATCAGATCGGTAAGGAAGTATTGGTGGCATTACAAGGGCCAACAGATGAGTGGGGTATTACTATCATCAGCGTTGAGATCAAGAATATCGAATTACCGGATAATATGAAGCGCGCCATGGCTAAGGAATCCGAGGCTGTCCGAGAGAAACGCTCGCGATTAGTTAAAGATTCAGCGGAAGAAGAAGCAAGTAGAAAGTTTACAAATGCCGCTAAAACGATGGCAGAGTCTCCCAATGCGCTTATGTTAAGACAGTTGCAAACTTGGCAGGAAATCGGTGCTGAGCAAAATAGCTTGATTATTCTTGTACCCACTGAATTTGCTTCAATTGTAAAAAAATTACAGGATAGTAAATAAAACAGGGCCCAGGGGTCAGCATATGAAGAGAGTCAGGCTCCGGGGTCAGGTCTCAAAATTAAATATTAACAATTCATTTCTTTGCGCATAGAGCATTGTTACCAGGGCTTGGGAAGGAATGGGGACGGTGCTTGTAATTTTGTAATTAGAGCCTGAGGGCCAGCTCTGCCGGGTTTGAATTTTGCTTTTATCTGTTATCATGGCCGCGGACAACCGGGTTGAAGTTAACGGTGATGAAACTGCTGGTACTGGCTGATATCGATGATTTTCGCTGGCTGGGCGGTAACGGCCGGGCCGACGTACTGCTGGCCCTGGGCGATGTGGCCGACGCGGTGATCCTGCAGGCGGCGGAAGCCTGGCATTGCCCGGCCGTGCTGGCGGTCAAGGGCAACCACGATGCGGACACCCCTTTCCCGGCGCCCATCGTCGACCTGCATCTGCGAACCATTGATCTCGGGGGCTTAAGCTTCGGCGGCCTGAACGGCTGCCTGCAGTATAAGCCGCGCGGTTTTTTCCTCTATGAGCAGGAAGAGATCGAGGCGTATCTGCAAACCTTTCCGGCCGTGAACATCTTCATTTCCCACAACTCGCCGCGCCGGGTGCACGACCGTGAAGATGAGATACATACCGGTTTCAGCGGTCTGAACCACTACATCGAACGCGCGGCGCCGCGCCTGCTCCTGCACGGCCACCAGCACCGGAACTGCGAAACGGCGGTGAAGCGCACCCGCGTGGTCGGCTGCTTCGGCTGGCGGGCGATCGAGATCCGTCCTTAGATTGCTCCCGCCGGGTCATTAGGGTCAGGTCTTGAAATAACAGTTTTGATGATAATCCTGGTTAAAAATAGATTGGAAAAAGTTTTTCCTGAAGGTTGATCTGATAATTCAAGACCTGACCCTAATTTTGTTTCCTGTCCCCAAAGTTCATTAAGTTACCGTTTTGATTCTTGAGCAAAGACATAGTAAAAGGGTATCGCGATAAGATCCCCGATGATATAGGACGCAAATATCAAGACAAAAGGCAGGGCATAGCCCGGGAAATGGCCGGTGATCAAAAGGGGGAAAACAACTCCGATGAACCATATTGACTTGTAGCAAAGCTGCAGCAGAAGAACAGGCGCAAATTTGAGGGGCGAGCGCAGGCCCAGTATGGACAGCAACCCGAACGCCGCATAGACGCTGCCAACAATTCCAAAAGCGATGGGTTCCTTGGCGGGCCATGTGAACATCGATTTTATCAATTCAGGCATGATGATCATACCCACCCCGAATCCCCCCGCGCCGACAATGGTGTAGATATACATTGCCTTGAGCCAACCCCAGCGAATCTTTGAATCTTTAGACATGGCCTTTCCTCCTTTCTGAAATTAGTTGCATGGATATTGTAATTTCATATTACAGTTACTATACACTATACGGAGAATGAAGGCCAACCAATGGGGACGGGGAGGCTCTAGTGTCAGGTCTTTCATTATAACAATTGTTTTAACATTCCAGAGAGAAAAAGATTTAGGGACGGTTTTTTGCATCTTCGGAATTTGCCGATAAAAAAATCGGGGACCGTTCCGCGCCTCCCGTCCCCAAAGTCCCTTCCAATAAGTCTCTTGAATTTGGATGTCTTGACACCGGTCATGGGCGGTGATATCTTTCTTCAAGAGAGGGAAAGGGGTGATTCAATGACGAGAAGATATTTGGGCATATCCTTTAGCATTTTGTTTTTGTTCTGGTTATCCGCGTTCGGTCACGCAGCGAAAAGAAAAAGCATACTGGAAATACCTGCAGGTTCCGTGGGAATCATCACCTACGGTTCCCTGATCTCCCTGCCGAGCATGGAAGAGACGCTGTGGCATAAATACAACGGTCCGATCTACGAAGTTCATCTCGAAGGGTACGAGAGGTTGTGGACATGCGTTCGCCCCTTCAACGATCCCCAAGCGATCGCGGCGGGCGCCAAGAAGATCGATGCGTATTTCCTGCGCGACACGGAACGTGTTCCCATCAGCGGAGCTGCGGAACTGAATATCTATCCCAAGAAAAAGGGCCGGATCAACGGCATTTTGTATCTGATCACCAACGAGGAGCTGCTCAGCCTCGACAAAAGGGAGCGCGGCTATCGCAGAGTGGACGTGACCGACCAGATCGAGGAATTCCGTTTCCGGGGAGGGCGGGTCTATGTCTATGAGGGCCTTCCCGGATCCCCGCTAGCCTCTGCCGCGGACAAGGGAACCTACATTTTGATAAAAGAGTTCCTTGACCTGGTGACCGGTGCCTGTGACGTGAGAGGGAAGGATTTTCGCGACGAGTTCGACAAGTCCACAAAGCCGCACGCATTCCCGGTTTTGTCCTATAAGAACATCGTCTGGGAAAAAGCCAGATAGCCGAGGGTCATTAGGGTCAGGTCTTGAAATGACAGTTTCATTAGGAAGGCGAACGATTTATGCATAAATGCAAGCGAAGTCCCCTAAGGGGGCAGCACAAATCATCTGCCAAAGTTGGCAGATTTGATTTGTCTGCCACGCAAGGGGCACCGTCCCCAATTTTTCCTTACCCCCATTAAATGACACGAATGGGTACGCGCACGCTTTGCGACCCATTGTCTTTAAACCAACAAACACCCTCGGCAACCAAATCAAATTCCAAAATATAAGCACCCCGTGGAGGAGAACTAATCTTGACCTGAACAATTATTGATTCCTTCGGCCCTATTGGACGCCCGCTGCCCTGGGTTAACTTTTCTCTATAAAAATCGAGTTCGATCAGTTTTCCCTGGTGATCCAACAAATGACAGCCAAGATAGACAGCCCCTTTATTTGCATGGCTGGGAAGCCAGACTGAGGAACCTATATTTTTAATGATTATTTTTGCAGCGAAAGTTTCACGCTCTTTTAATTTCCTTTTAAAAACCTTTACCGCCAACTTTGCTTTCAAATCAAGGCGGATGCTACTGTCGAGGTTCTCTTTAATCAACTTTACTATACTTTCCCTGGATTTTTTGAATAGCCAGGCTCTCACTATTAAAAGAAAGAACACCAATTCTCGGATAAGTGCATTGTCTGAGAGTATCTTAAAAGGAATTTTATCACCAACAATTCTTTTTACGGAATGCAAGCGCGGATATGTTTCATTTTTTTTGAAACCGACTTTTCTTGCCGCCTTGATGATATATTTTGGCGGCATATCTCTTTCGGTAACATTATATTTTTCAACCGCTTCAGTGCTGGGCTTTTGCTTTGCATGTCCAAGACCTGGTTCGCAGGTTATGCAAACACCATATGATTTCAGGGAATTATAAGCCGTCTTTAACGCCGCCTCGTAATCTTCACTATGGTGCAAGGAATAAAAAAACACGGCAAAATCAAAGATATTTTCCAAGCGAAGATTTTCATAATCGCTGACAATAAAATTAAGATTTTTTAATCCCATTTTAGTCTTAGCTTCCTCTGCATATTGAATGGCTAAGGGTGAAATATCAACACCGACCACTTCATATCCCCTTTTTGCAAAGAAACAACTCGTCCAACCTGTCCCACAACCAAAATCAATAAGTTTGCCCGGTGGCGGTGGAAGTAAAGATATAATTACACCAATATCGGATAAAATTTGGCCACAAAGAGCATCAGAAAAGGGTTTATTTATCGCATACTGCAACCCTTCTTCCCCGATCACCTTAAAATAATCTATTTCCCCTTGTTTCGGCAAATTCGCCCCCATAAAAGACAAAACCTTTTATAATAGGATTTTAGGGAATTTTTACTGAATTTGCAAGACGGGCTCCGGGGTCGACAGTTTTTGTGTAGTAATTTCAAAGCATGTCGCATTTAATAAAGATGCCTGAAACGACTGACTGCCAAGAAAGGTGAAGCTGCAAGGCCGGGCGATGTCGCAAGCTCTCTTTATTGTCATTTCAACGGAAGTTCTTTAAAATTTCATCATGGGGAAAAATAAATATCGGCTCGTCTTTGTTGTCATGGCTGTTTTTATTTTGTCGGGATGCGGAGAGACCCATGCTCCCGATGATTCCGAAACTCCCGATGTTCCCACCGTCTGCCAGGTGGATAGCGGTTGGGGGAGCGGGAAAAGCGATACGGAGCTTGTTTCACGGACGGAACACATGCTCTCGGCGCACGGGGTGACGATCGCCGACGCCGTGGGCGACTGGATCTGGACCGGCCACCAGGAGGACAACCCGTTTCCTTACCCCGTGCCGTTTGCCGACCTGACCGATGTCACCTTCGCCGTCGACGCCGATTATCTCTATCTGCGCATTACTGCTTATGGGATGTATCCGCGCGCGGAAACCGAACTGCCTTGGTACGGCCAAGATCAGATTCGCAGGCTCGGCATCAACATCGCCCTGGACACGGACAACAACGAGACCACGGGATCGCCGGGGGATAAAGGCGCCGAGGTGTTGCTGGGGGTCGGGATG
>JAPKZM010000137.1 GCA_026393775.1 Candidatus Aminicenantota bacterium | reverse complement strand
CCGGTGAGGTCGGGCACGGGGTGCGTCTTGTCGTCGTCGGGCATGGAGAGGACGGGGATCTGGGTGATGGAGCCCTTCTTGCCGATGATGCGTCCCGCGCGCTCGTAGATGGTCGAGAGGTCGGTGTAGAGGTATCCGGGGTAGCCGCGGCGGCCGGGGATCTCCTTGCGCGCCGCCGAGATCTCACGCAGCGACTCGCAGTAAAAGGTCATGTCGATGAGGATGACCAGTACATGCATGTCCAGGTCGAAGGCCAAATATTCGGCGCAGGTCAGGGCCAGGCGCGGGGTGGAAATGCGCTCGATGGCCGGGTCGTTGGCCAGGTTGATGAACAGGACGCTGCGTTCGATGGCGCCGGTTTTGCGGAAATCGTTCATGAAAAAATCGGCTTCTTCGAAAGTGATGCCCATGGCCCCGAAAACAACCGCGAAATGTTCTTCTTTGCCAAGGACTCTCGCCTGGCGGGCAATTTGGGCTGTCAGGCGCGCGTGCGGAAGGCCGGCGGCGGAAAATATCGGCAGTTTCTGGCCACGTACCAGGGGGTTCATGCCGTCGATGGTCGAGATACCGGTCTGGATGAATTCGGAGGGGTAGGCGCGGGAACTGGGATTGATAGGATTGCCGTTGATGTCCAGACGCTTCTCGGCGATGATCTGCGGGCCGTCGTCGCGCGGGCGGCCGGCGCCGTCGAAGATGCGGCCGACCATGTCTGGGGAAACAGCGAGCTCCTGGGTTCGCCCCAGGAAGCGCACCCGGGCGTCGCGAACGTCCAGGCCGATGGTGCCCTCGAACATCTGGACCAGGGCCTGTTTTTCTGAAATTTCCAGGACCTTGCCGCGGCGGACCTCCCCCGTGGCGAACTGCACTTCCACTAGCTCGGCGTAGGCGACCTCGCTGATCTGTTCGACGACAACCAGGGGACCGGAAACCGACGATATGGTCATGTATTCTTTATTCATGGCTGTTGCCCAGCGCCTCTTCGACTTTTTGGAATTCCTCGGGCCGGTCTTCGGGCAGGTATTTTAAACGGGCGATCTTCTCGCGCACCGGCAGGCGGCTGATATCTTCAAACTCGACACCGGCTGCGATCTTTTCCCGGCCCAGGCGGTGAAACAGCATGATGACGCGCAGCATGCGGTACTGTTTGAGCAGTGACGTGTAGGTGTCTACTTCATGGAAGGCGTTCTGGTGCAGGAAATCCTCGCGCACCGACTTGGCCGTTTCCAGTACCAGGCGGTCGTTGAAGGAGAGCGATTCGATCCCGACCAGGCGGGAGATCTCGAGCAGCGACGCCTCCTCTTCCAGGAGGCGCATCGCTTCCTGCCGCAATTGGCTGAAATCTGCGGCGATGTTCTCCCGGATGTATGCATCCAGGTTCTCATGGTAGAGCGAGTAACTCTGCAGCCAGTCGATGGCCGGGAAATGGCGGGAGTTGGCCAGCTTGTCGTCCAGGCCCCAGAACACCTTGACCACGCGCAGGGTGGCCTGGACCACCGGGTCGGACAGGTCGCCGCCCGGGGGGGATACGGCTCCCATGATGCTCAGCGCTCCCTGGCGGGAGTCGCTTCCCAGGCATGCCACCTTGCCGGCGCGCTCGTAGAATTCGGCCAGGCGTGAAGAAAGGTAAGCCGGGTATCCCTCCTCGCCGGGCATCTCTTCCAACCTTCCCGACATCTCGCGCAGGGCCTCGGCCCAGCGGCTGGTCGAGTCGGCCATCAGAGCTACCGAATAGCCCATGTCACGGAAATACTCGGCGATGGTGACGCCGGTGTACACCGAGGCCTCGCGGGCGGCCACCGGCATGTTGGACGTATTGGCGATGATGACGGTACGTTCCAGCAGCGGCCGTCCCGAACGGGGGTCTTTCAGTTCCGGGAAGCTCAACAGCAGGTCGGCGCACTCGTTGCCCCGTTCGCCGCAGGCCACGTAGACGATGACCTGAGCGTCGGACCACTTGGCGACCTCGTGCATGGTCACGGTCTTGCCGGCGCCAAAAGGGCCGGGAATGCAGGCCGTGCCGCCCTTGGCGATGGGGAAGAACGTGTCGATCACGCGCTGCCCGGTTGTGAGCGGTTCGCTGGGGGCGAATTTTGTCCGTACCGGCCTCGGCTTGCGCACCGGCCAGCGCTGGGCCATGGCGATCTCGCGGGGCCCGCCGGGTGTTTGGATCCGGGCTACGGTTTCGCGGACCGTGAATTCCCCTTTTTCGATCGATGTGACTTTGCCGCCGCACCCAGGCGGGACCATGATCTTGTGAACGAGCAGGGCGGTTTCGGCGACGGTGCCCAGGATGTCACCTTCACGCACCGGGTCTCCGGCTTTTACCTGCGGCTGGAAACTCCAGCGCTTGGCCAGGTCGAGGCCCGGCATCTCCACGCCACGGGGGATGAAATCACCGGTTTCCCGGCGCAGCACGTTGAGCGGCCGCTGGATGCCGTCATAGATGGAGCTGGCCAGCCCGGGGCCGAGCTCCACGCTCAGCGGTTCGTTGGTCAGGACAACCGGTTCGCCGGGAGCAATACCGCTCGTTTCCTCGTAGACCTGGATGAAAGCCTGGCTGCCCTTCAACTCGACGATCTCGCCGATCAGTTTTTTGGTTCCCACCCTTACCATGTCGAACATCCGGGCCCCCAGGCAACCGTCGGCCACGACCAGCGGTCCCGACACCTTGATTATTTTAGCTTCATTCATGTCACACAACTCCTGTGGCTTTCAAGCGAATTTCTTTCACCAGCTTGTCCAGCAAATTGGTCCTGGCATCCGAGGCAAAGGGGATGAATGTGGGATAGGGCAGATTTTTATAGTGGCCGATATCCGGAAGCACGCCTTGGTACAGGCTTTCTTCAACCAGGCAGATGACGGCTCCCCCTTCCACGGCGGCGGGCAAAACAGCTTTCAATTCAGTTGCGTCCTTGACCGCATAGACATGGAACCCCAGGGCCTTGAATCCCAGGATCACGTCTTCGGCTCCAAAGATCACCAGCGGGGTGCTGGAAGTATTTTCAAGTGTAGACGGCATTGAATCTCTCGCTTATTTTGTCCGCGGCAATGCGGTTCATCTTGCCCAGGACCAGCAGGCGGATCAGGCTGATCTCATTGCTTCGGGCAAAATAATAGGCCAGGACCGGTTCAGGCCCGAAGGGGATGCGCTTGGCCCGGCTCAACAAGGAGATCAGGAAATCCGCCTGGCTTCTTTCCAAGGCGGCGAACGATTTTTCGTTCACGGCCTTTTCCATGGCCTGCTGGAAATAATGGCTGTAGTCAATGATTTGTTCACGTTTATGTATAAATTTCAGTTTACCAATAAAAGTGCCCAATCCAGCGCTGTAGCTTTGAAAAAAAACATGTTTGCTTATAAATCCTTCGAAGGAGATTTGCTTTTCAAGCACGGATTGCGTCTCATTCAGGGCCAACAAGCGCAGGTATGTTTTGATATTGTGCATGTCGATCAGGTGCCTGATGTAGTCGTGAGTAAACAAGTTCGGGAAATCCTGCAAAACAGTGGCCATGTCCCGGGACGATTTGATTTCCAGGAGCGGCCACAGACATTGATCAAGAAGCAATTCCTGTATCTGCCGCTTCAGTGCGCCCAAGGAATTTCCCAGTACCGCCTCGAGTTCCCCACTGGTCTGCGCCCGGGCCAAGACGTCACCGTAATGCCCGGCTTCGGCAAGCAGACGCAATGCCGCGCCGGTTTCCAATTGCGCGGCCTGCGCAAAGGCATCGTTGCCGATCAGGTGTTTTTCCAGCGTGCGGATCTTGGCCACGGCAAAGATATAATCAGAGGCAGGTCTGGTTTTCATGAAAACAGCAATTTGGCGAGTTCGGTCTCGATGTCCCGGCGCAGGGCGTTGATAAAGAAATCGATGCTCTCGCTTTCTTCCGTATGCCCCTGAGCCGCTACCACTTGTTTCCTGATCTGGCTTTTTTTCAGCTTGCTTTTCGTTTTCGCGAACAATGCGTCAAGTATCTCCTGCTTGGTCTGCAGAACCCGTTTCCTGTTTTCCAGCCGACATATGACCAATTCCCTTTGTTTTTTTTGCGCGGCGAGGTTTTGGGCCGCGAGCATGGTCACGCGAAACAGCTTGTCTGCTTCCCGGCGGCCGGTCGCAAGCAGTTTTTCAGCTTGTTGCCGGGCTTCTTGAACGATAACCCGAGCTTGGGCAGAGGTCTCGTCCTGGATGCGGGTCAGAATTGAATCCAGCGCCATTAGATTTTTACTACCGACAGCAGCAGGAAACCGGTAACGAGTCCCAAAACGGCATAGATCTCGACGAATATCGGCAGTACCATGGCTTTCCCCAATTCCTCCGGCCTTTTGGCAACGAGGTAAATGGAGGTAACGGAAACCTTGCCCTGCCACACCGCGGAAATGCATTCCACCACGCTGACAAAGGCACATATGGCCAGGATCTGCAGTCCTTGGCTGGTGGTGGGAATTTTAATGCTGGCCGAAAGCAGGTTCAACTTGTTCAGGACCAGGAAGCCGGTTAAAAAACCGTAAAATCCCTGCGTGCCCGGAATGCCGATCAATGGGATCATACGGCCGAATTTTTCCGGATCTTCGCTCAGGACGCCTGCGGCGGCCTGGCCTGCATAAGCAACGCCGATCGACGAACCCGTGCCGGAAATGGCCATGACAATGGCGGCTCCGGCGATTGCACAAATTAAGCCCAGTTCCATGTTGATCTCCTTTTATTACTTGGCATTGAAATATTTATTGTCGGCCCTGAAAGGCCGGAAGCGTCCGCCGCCCGGCTTGAAGAACTTGGAAAAAAATTCGACAAACTGCAGCCGCAGGGGATGGACAAAGGCGCTGAGCAGGTTCATCAGCAGGGAAAGCAGGTGCCCTAGGACGAATATCAAGGCCATAACCACGATGCTGACCAGGGTTTTCAGCCAGGGAATTTTCCCGGCCAATGGGAACCCCGCGGACAGCATCTGGCCGAAACTGACGGTCAGCAGGTTGATGGTCATGGCCATGACACCGGTGACCAGGGCCAGGGCCCACAAGCGGCTGTAGGAAAGAGTGTCGCTGAGATACCCTGATAACGCCATGTAAAAATTGTAGATACCGTAAAAGAGCTTGGAGCCGATGCCTTTTTCCGCCCGCCCTTGCGTCAATATCAGGGTGACGGCGCCCCCGATGGCGGCGTACTTGAAAATCCCGGCCGGCATGCTGATCCCCATATTGAGAAAGATCACGGCCAGGCCGGTTATTCCAAAAAGAAATACCAGTGTGGGCACCTGGTCGAGGAGGATATCCCGGTAGCGCCTGTTTTTCCAGTTTCCCAAGGCGGCCACAATGCTGCCGAACCAGATCTGCACGATGCCGAAGGACAAGGCAATGCCAAGCAGCTTGGTGGTTTCCCGGAATGGGTCGAGGAGGATCAGGGAGTCCAGGAAATGCTTGAGGGGGACGAAAAAACTGCTGCTTTCAGCCAGCACGGCGGGCAAGTTGCCGAACCAGCTGCCGGTTATCGCTCCGACAACGATCGTCGACAAACCGCAATAGAAAAACATTTTCCAGAAACGGGTGCCGGTCGGGCCCAGTTTGAATTTTTTCGGCACCAGCCAGGAAGCCAAAGTCAGAATCAGGCCGTACCCGGCATCCGATACGCAGAAGCCGAAATAAATAAAGAAAAACGGCGCTAAAAACGGCGTGGGGTCGATCTCGTTGTACTCGGGCATGCCGTATATCTGGGTGATGAACTCGAAAGGCTGGATCAGCTTCCGGTTCTGCAGGATCACCGGCACATCATCGTCCGCTGCCGGGTCGGAAAAAAACAGGGCGATCTCATGGCCATGGGCCAGGATCTCTTTTTCCAGGTCCGGGATGTCGGCCTGGCGGATCCAGCCGCTCAGGCTGAAGGTGTATCGCTGTTGAGCGAGATCCCGGCCGGCTTCCCTGATCTGATAGCCGCTGGCCAGGTGATGGTAGACCATTTTCAGTTTGAAAATGTCCTCGCTCAGAGCGTTGATCTGTGCGGCCGTATCTTTATTTTGCTCCTGCAAGCGCAAATCCTTGTCTTCGATCCCGGCTAAAAGTTCTTTGACCATTGCCGCTTCGTCACCCAGGGTGCTGGCGGTAAAAGCAAAGTTTTTCAGGATCTTTTCCAGCTCGGCTGCCATGGCTTTGTGATAAATGAGTATCAGGAAGACGGTGTTCTTGGTTTTTTTGATGACGGTTTGATAGAATTCGATTCCGTCTTCAGCGCACTGCGCTATAAAATCATCATAATCCCGGACCGGCATAAGACCCAGTTGCAGATCGCAATGGACACTGGCTTTCAGTTCGGCCAGGGGAACAGTAAGGGATCGCCAGGGGGCCAGCAGCACTTTCCGTTGGGCCAGCTGCTCCTTCTCGTGGGCGAGATCCTTAAGCCTGGTGCGCAGGCGAGCGAGTTCGCTTAATTTTTCGCGCCAGGGGTAAGCGCTGATCGTTGTCTGGATGTCTTGCCGGGAAACAAATGGCTTGAGGTTGGTCATGCTCTCCAGAAAATTACTTTGGCGGGAAAAAGTAATGAGAAATGTGATGGTTTCCTCAATTTCACTCAAGATGCTTTTGTTCGCTTCTTCAGCTGGAAGCGATCGAGCCATTTCATTGTCCGTGGAAATAAGCTGGATCTTGGCCTGTCTTTGCAGGAGACCGAGCAGGCTTTCCTTTTCCTGTTTGCCGGCGACCAGTTCGATTTTTTTGATCCTAGCAACGGCCATGCTTAGCGATCCAGTTTTGAAATAATGAAAACCAGGGCCTTGTCTTCGGCCCGGGCCGCTTTTTCCCTGATCTTTTTCATTTCCGCATCGGTTTCCTTTTCGATGCGTTGTGTCTCTTCTTGCGCTTCCCTGTCGCTCAACTCCTGAAGCTTTGCGCCCTCGGCTTCGGCCTTTTTACCAGTAGCTGCCAGCGTTGCGGCGTTTTCTTTTTTGGCCTTTTCCAGTATCTCCAGGGCTTCTTGTTTGGCTCGAGCTATCGTGGTTTCGGCTTCTTGCTCGGCTTCCTTGATCTTCCCCAATGCCTCTTTGGCGTCCATGGTTCAATTTCCCCCGTGTCCACGAAACTCTGTGTATGATAAAATTTTCAACATTAACCTCGATCGAAATGGGGTGATCGATATTGCATTATGAAAATATTAATATTACATATCTTTTGCTTCGACGTCAAGGGGCGCCGGTGAATTTGCGGTCGAAAAAAATCCTAAAAGTAATCGACAGCCGGTTTTATTTCAATTGTGATCAAAGCCCCAGGAACTGGACGGCCAGGCCGGAAAGAAGGATCGCGGCGCCGGCCAGGGCGTGGGCGTAGCGTTCCAGCGGGCCGAGTTTGACAAAGCGCAAGCCCCAGCTGGAGAGGGCGATGATGATCAGCATGGTGGCGATGGTGGCGACGGCGAATGTCGAAGCGACCAGGATCACGCCGGGGATGCTGTGCCTGGCCGCCGGGTACATGACCAGGGGGATCAGCGGCTCGCAGGGGCCGAAGACGAAGATGGTAAACAGCACCCAGGGGGTGATGTTGGCCTTCTCCTTGCGCTCGTGGACGTGGACGTGGTCGCTCTCATGCTGGTGCAGGTGCTCGTGAGTCTCGCCGTCGGCGTGGAAATGGAGGTGGCGGTGGGGCTTGTTCTTGATGGCGCGGTGCAACCCCCAGACGAGATAGGCGAAGCCGAAGCCGATGAACAGCCAGGCGGCTGCGTTGCCGCGCCACGATTCGGCCAGCTCGAGCTTGCTCACGGCGATGCCCAGGGCGAGGCCGATGAAGCCCAGCACCACGGAGCTCAGGACATGGCCCAGCCCCGAGAAGAAAGCGATGAGCAGCGTCTTTTTCAGCGGCCATTGCCGGGCCTTGGCCATGGCGATGAAAGGGAGGTAATGGTCGGGGCCGATAAGGGTGTGAAAGAATCCCAGGAAGACTGCGGTTCCGACCAGTATCCAAATCCCTTGGTCCATCATTGGTTGTTGGTGAGTTCCTTTGTATTTTGGATTCGCATTATA
>JAPKZM010000218.1 GCA_026393775.1 Candidatus Aminicenantota bacterium | reverse complement strand
AAATAGTCGCCCATGGTTTTGAAACGGTGGTCCCCTCCATGGAGCATTTGCGATCGATCCGGGAGATTGCCAAAAAACTGCAGCGCCAGGCTTTGATTCACCTGAAAATTGAAACCGGCACCAACCGCCTCGGCCTCGAGCCCGAAAAAGTCATTCGCTTGCTGGGCGATTTCCCGGACCCTTGGCTTGAATTGAAGGGCATCTATTCCCATTTCGCCAACATTGAAGATACGACCGATCCCACCTTTGCCCAGCAACAGCTGGCCGTTTTCAATCAGGTCATAGCGCATGTCCCCGCGGGCAGAGTACTCAAACATTTCTCCAGTTCGGCTTCCAGCCTGCTTTTTCCGAAAACATTTTTTGACATGGTGCGGGTGGGGATCTCGGCCTACGGCTACTGGCCTTCCAAGCAGACCCACGCGTTGTATCTGCAAAAACATCAAAAAAAAATATCCTTGAAGCCCGTTTTAAGCTGGCACGCGAAAGTGGCCCAGATCAAGCAGATCAAAAAGGGTTCAGCGATCGGTTATGGACTCAGCTATCGAACCTATAACCAGGTAAAAATCATTGTTGTTCCCGTCGGTTACTACGATGGCTATGACCGGAAACTTTCCAATGTCGCGCAGGTGTTGGTCAATGGCGTGAAGGCTCCGGTCCGGGGCAGGATATGCATGGACATGTTCATGGTTGATGTCTCGCACGTAAAAAATGTAAAAATCGGCGATCGGGTGACGCTGATTGGAGAAGAGAGCCGCGAGCATATCAATGCCGATATGCTGGCCGAACTGGCCGGCACCATCAATTATGAGATATTGGCCCGGATCAATCCCCTGATCCCGAGAGTGATCGTTTGACCATGCCGGGCGCCGAACGTATTTTTAAAGAACTTTTATTTTTTTATTGTCGTTTATAGGTGTGTATGGATATTGCAGAAATCTTATTGAGGTGCAGAAATGGCGATCAGGAGGCTTGGAATATGTTGATTAATGCCTATTCCAAAGCGGTTTACAATATCGCCCTCAATTTTTTTGCCGACAAGGACATCGCTGCCGACGTTACCCAGGATATTTTTTTGAAAGTTTACAATAATCTGGAAAAATTCAAAGAGGAAAAGAATTTTACCGCCTGGCTTTTTACCCTCTCGCGAAATTACTGCATCGACTACTGGCGGAAAAATAAAAAATACTTTTTGAACAATCAGGAATTGGATGAAAAAGTCAGCCTGCATGAACCGACCCCTGAGGATAACGTGGTCAGGGAATCGGAAATCAGGGAACTGAGGAAAAAAATAACCCAACTGGAGCCAGAATTGAGGGTCATGCTGATTTTGCGCGACATACAGGATTTATCCTACCATGAAATCGCCGGAAAATTTTCTATCCCTGAAGGCACGGTGAAATCCCGCATCAACCGGGCCAGACTGAAGCTGGCCCAGTCTTTTGTCCGGGGGGAAGCATGATTTACAAATGCAAAGAAATCGAATCCTTGCTTTCCGCCTATCTGGAGAATGAATTGCCTCCGGAAGTGACGGCGGACATCACGCAGCACCTTGCCGCTTGTCCCCATTGCCATGAGTTGAAAGAAAATGTGGAAGAATTGTTGTTGAGTTTGTCCGATCTGCAGGAAGAGGTTCCGTTTTTTCTCAAGAACAGGCTTTTCAACATCCCTGAAATTTACGAAAAAAAGAAACTCGCCAAAACTGTGGTTTTCCCCAAATGGTTGGCCGCCGCGGCCGGCACGATCATCTTGTTCTTGAATCTGTTCTATTTCACCAACATTTTTCCGCCGCTGCATCGCACGATGCACTCGGTAGTTGGCTCCATAGAAACCTTTGTGGTTCAAACCGGAGGCTGGTTTGAGCAGATCAAGGAATCCAAGGATCTGTTTTTATTCACTTTTTTCAATAAAAAGAGCAATGAAGGCAAAGATGAAAAAATGAACGCAGATTTCAATTTAAATAAAGGAATGAGCAAAGGAGGAAACAATGGCTGACAATGAAGGATCGGGCAAAGGACAAAAAGAGAAGAATCCATCCTTGGCTGCCTTTCTGGCGATTTTCCCCGGCATGGGGGCCATTTACAACGGCAACATCATCAAGGGCATTACCTACATGCTGATTTTTGCCGTATTGATTGTTTTGACGGATAACGCCAATGATCCCGATGCGATTGTTTTTGGCCTGATGATCGCCGGGTTTTTTATTTTTCAGATTTTGGACAGCTATAATGAGGCTGCCAGGATCAATCGGAATGACTTGGCCGCAGAAAGCCCCGCCGGCCATAAAGAAGATCTTTCCCTGTTTGCGTCCATCACCGTGCTGCTGATCGGGATTGTTTTTCAATTGGCTAATTTTGACTTGCTTACCTACCGCCAGGTCACGCGCCTGTGGCCGCTGGTACTGATCACCTTCGGCATCAAGATCGTTTACAATTACTTTAAAAGAGAGGAGAGCAAAAATGGCAAAAGCTAAAAAAGA
>JAPKZM010000229.1 GCA_026393775.1 Candidatus Aminicenantota bacterium | reverse complement strand
AAGATAAGTGTGCCCGCGCCCGACTTGACAAGCGGGAGACGGCGGTCGGTGAGCTTGTAGAAGCATTCCAGCGGCACTTCGGCCACCTTCAGGGCCACTAGCCGCTTCGGCTCCTTGTCCTTGATGTCCTCGCGGCCCTCGATGGTGAAGAGGAAGTATTCGGAGAGGCCCTGCTTCTGCACGTCTTTTCCTCTCTCGACGACGAGCCCGTTCGCGTCCAAGGTGCCGTTTTGTGCCCTCACTGAATACTCCGTCACCTTGGCGTCCAGAACGGCGCCGCTGAGAGTCAGAGTGCCGGCGGTCACCGATGTCACCCCGGTCGGCGGCGGCCTTCGCGCCAGGTCGGCGATCTTCTCGACGAGGTTGATTTTGCCCACCACGAGCCGCGTCTGAGCGTTGTCGTAGAGTTCGCCCGAGTTGTTGGTCACCCGCACGTAGCCGGTCACGTTCAGCTTCGTTTCGTCCTGGTTGGCGATGCCCACGTAGTCGGCCGCCCAGGTGATGCCCGACGTGAAGTACCTGATCTCGACGGGGATCTTGCCCGCCATCTGGCTCTTGATATTCCATTGCAGGGCGTCGTTGCGGCCCGCCGGAAAGGTCGTGTCCACCAGATCGACCTTCTCCTGGTTCTCCAGGATGCGGAACTCGATCGACGTGGGGTCGATCAGCGTGTTGGCCCAGGAGAACTGGATGCGATTGACGCCTTCCTTGACGGTCAGGAGGCGGTGTTCCCGCACCATCGTGATGTCTTCCGAGTTGTAGATGGTGAGCTGGGTGCCTTCCCGGGTCGGCACGGTGACCAGATCGACGGCCGCTGGAGCAGGGGCGACCAGGGCCAAGTATAGTGCAAGCGATAACCACCACCGATGCGTTTGCATTTCCGAAACTCCTTTGGACGTGTTCAAGCTGATGGAGCTGATGCGGCACAGCAACATCGAAACGACCCGGCGGTTCTATGTCGGCCGCGACGCCCAGAACACGGCGGCCGGTCTATGGGCGGCCCGGGACCGGGCAACAGGCGGCGAACAGACCGCCGAGCGCAACAAAAATGACAACACTCGGCCCGCAGAGCAAATTGAAGCGGTTCAAGAAACGACACAACCCCATGCAATTCAAGGGGTTGTAAAGTACACGCCACAGGACTCGAACCTGTAACCTTCGGTTCCGTAGACCGATGCTCTATCCAATTGAGCTAGGCGTGCAAGTCGTTCAATGAAAACGGATCATGGACAAGACCCCCCCTCCGTCCACAATTGCCATCAGGATCGCCATGAGCTCCAAGGATACCAGAAAAGATTCGACCAGCAAGCCCTCCAAGCCGCACAACGACTTCCCCGTGTTTCCCCATGCCTCAGGAAACGGGGCCAAGAATTCCTGACTATCGAAAAGAGGCTGGACGGCCCCGCAGGTGGAGGATAGAGTAGATACTGGGTGGTTAGCGGTCAGTTGGGCTGGGCGGCTGGGCAGGGCGGCCCTTTTTCCCACTCGTCGGAGGCGATGTACCGTGAATGCAACAAAAAAGGCCTCCGCAGGTGGGGCAGGAACCTGCAGAAGCCAATCATGCAGGGCTTGCGCCCTGACAGATGTCTATAGTATGATCTACTTCTCGACAAACGCAAGTGGGCTTCCTTAGCGATTGTCGCCATGCCAGACGATCCCAAAGTGCCGGTGTCGGGAAGCCCCATTTTCCGGCTGCCAAGCTTGTGGTTAATACGATGACTAGACGATGTTCGATGACAATGTTGTTTCGCAGCCTGCCGGCGGCCCTGTGGCTGCTGGCAGGATCGGCGTGGGGGGGTGATGCGACCGCCGTCCTCACCAAGGGGGGGGATGCCTCGGGCCAATTCGTCCGCCTGACGCGCGACAAAGACAAGTCGCCGGTGGCGATGGAGACGGCGATTGTACGTTTCGCCCCGCGAGACGGCGGCAAGGGACCGACCGTCGATCTGGTGGCCGCCGTTCATATCGCCGAGAAGAGCTACTACGAGCAACTCAATCGCGAGTTCGCCAACTACGACG
>JAPKZM010000330.1 GCA_026393775.1 Candidatus Aminicenantota bacterium | reverse complement strand
TCGGGAAGGTCGGCCTCGACGAGGTTGAAGGGGAAATAGGTGGCGAAGCCGTTGGGCTGGTCGGTGCTGTCGGACAAGACGATGCGCGTCCGGCCCAGGGGGCGATAGCCCCAGGTGGAGGCCAGCTTTTGGTTCAGCGTTTCCGCCGCCGCCAGCGCGGCCTCGGCTTCGGCGGCGCGCCCGGCGGGGAATATAATGGTGAGAGAGCCGCGGGCGACCTCGCGCCAGCGCAGGCTTGGAGGGTATTTGGCGGCTCTTAAGGTCCCCGCCGAGGGGGCGGCCAGGGCCAGGCATGACAAGCAAAGGATGATGAAGGATTTTCTACTCATGGTCTTCTCGCCGCCAGTTTTTTCTCCCAGGCCCAGGCGCTGGCGACGATGTCGTCGAGATGGGGAACCTTCGGGGCCCAGCCCAGCTCGCGGCGGATCGCTCCCGCATCGGCCACCAGGGCGGCGGGGTCCCCGAGGCGACGGGCGGCGTGAACGACCTTGAAATCAATGCCGCTGACCCGCTTGGCCGCGGCAACGACATCGAGCACCGAGTGACCGATGCCGTAGCCGCAGTTGAACGCGCTGCTCGTCCCTCCATCCTTGAGGAATTCGAGGGCCAGCAGGTGGGCGCCGGCCAGGTCGTCGACGTGGATGTAGTCGCGGATGGCCGTGCCGTCGGGGGTGGGGTAGTCGGTCCCGAACACCTCGAGGCGCGGGAATTGCCCCAGGGCGGTCTTCAAGGCCAGGGTCATCAAGTGGGTCGGCTGGCGGTAGTCCTGCCCGATGCGCGCCTGGCGGTCGGCGCCGGCGGCGTTGAAGTAGCGCAAGGCGACGTAGCGGAAGCGCGGGTCAGCGGCGGCGGCGTCGCGCAGCAGCATCTCGCTGACCAGCTTGGAGCCGCCGTAGGGGTTAATGGGCAGCAGCGGGGCTAGCTCGTTGACCGGGACCTTGCCGGGCATGCCGTAAACCGCTGCACTCGAAGAAAAAATGAAATTTTCCACCCCGTTTTCCAGGCAGCATTTGAGCAGGCGCAGGCAATTGAACGAGTTATTCTCGTAGTATTTCAGGGGCTGGGCGACCGATTCGTTGACCACGATGTAGGCGGCGAAGTGCATGACGCTTTTGATCCCATGGCGGCGAATGACCGAGCCCAAGAGCTCCGTGTCGGCGATATCGGCGCGGACAAGCTCGCCATAAAGCACGGCTTCGGCCCTTCCCGAGGAGAGGTTGTCGAAAACGACCGGCCGGTAGCCATGTTCACCGAGATCGCGCACCACATGGCTGCCGATGTATCCGGCTCCGCCGGTGACCAGGATAGGTTCCCCGGAGGCGATTTTGTTGTCGTTCATGGCATCAGTATATGAAAATGCCCGGAATTCGTCAAGAAATAAAGGGAAGGGAGGGGAAAAGTTCAGCATTTTCGCTAAAAAAAACGCTCAATTAAGCCCAAAAATCATTGACAGAAAAGGCATTATCCATTATAATAATCTTTCATTTCCACTGCGAAAATAACAAAAAAAAACAGGAGGATCGGATGCGAAACGCCTTAATCATGGGTGCTGCTGGAAGAGATTTCCACAATTTTAATACTTTTTTCAGAAACAACAACCAAGTGCGAGTGAAAGCCTTTACGGCCACGCAAATCCCCGATATCGCCGGCCGCAAGTATCCCAAGGAACTGGCTGGAAAAATGTATCCCCAGGGTATTCCCATTTATCCCGAGAGCGAACTGCTGGATCTGATCAAAAAACTTGATATCCAGGACGTCTATTT
>JAPKZM010000212.1 GCA_026393775.1 Candidatus Aminicenantota bacterium | reverse complement strand
GTAGCGTGGGGGCGATTCCCCAGATCAATCATCCCAACTGGAAATGGTCGTTCGCTTTGGCTGAAATGCAGGAGCTGCGTTCGGTGCACTTGTTCGAGCTGCTTAACGTCAACCGTGATTCCAACAATTTTACCTCCGGTGGACGTCCAGGCACTGAAGAGCTTTGGGACGCCTTGCTCTCGCAGGGCCTTATCTTTTACGGCGTTGCCAGCGACGACACCCACGATTATTTGGGAGACTTCAACACCGGCCGAGCCTATCCGGGAAAAGGCTGGGTCATGGTGCGGGTTGCGGCGTTGACTGCCGATGCCGTCTGCCGGGCGCTGGAAAATGGCGACTTCTACGCTTCGACCGGAGTCGAATTGGCCGACGTGCAGATCAACGATCATGAATACCGGCTGGCTATAAAACCGTTCGCCGACACAACCTATACCACAGCATTCATTGGCCGCGACGGCCGCATTCTGAAAAAGGAGGACGGCTTGACCGCCGTTTACACTTTCGGCGGTGATGAACTTTACGTGCGCGCCAAGGTCTTTTCTTCGGGCGGCGAAATGGCCTTTTGCCAGCCTGTTTTCATCAAGAAATAGGACAGAGCTTGACCGGTCTCAATCGGCTGCGGCCAAGGTTCGGATAATATCATCCATCTGCCCGGATTGCCTTTCCATGCTTTCCAGCAGCCGGAACTGCACCCGCGCCCGCTGCAGGTTATGCCCGGGATAACGGCTTTTGAAATAGCGGTCTCCGGCCAGGAAATCACTGAGGAAACGTAGGCCGACCATAAAGGCGAACAGCCTGGCTGAAAAGGTCAGATGCGCGATTTCTTCCGCCGTGAGACAGTCGCGCAGCGACTTGAGAAAACCCCGTGCATAGCCCTTGAAAAGATCGATGTCCAGCCCGACCAGTTCCAGGTCGGGTTCATCCTCGTTGGCGCGGTTGCAGCCGCTACGGACGGCGTCGCCGAAATCGTAATGCACATAACCGGGCATGACCGTGTCCAGGTCGATGATGCAGGCTCCCCCGCCCTGCTCGGCAAATAAGATATTGTTGAACTTGGTGTCGTTGTGGGTGATGCGCAGCGGGATGCGCTTCGCCTGGCCCAGGCGCAGGATCCGTTTCATGGCATCCGCCCGCGCCTGGATGCAGTCGGTCTCGGCGGCGACCTGTCGGGCCCGGCGGCAGGGATTGTCCTGCAGGCGGGCGAAAAACCGTTGCAGGTGCATTTCCAGATTATGAAAATCGCCAATGGTTTCATGCAGCGGCGGGTCGGGGAAATCGGCCAACAGCCGCAAAAAACGCCCGAAATGCTCCCCGCCGGCGCAGGCCAGCTCGGCGCTGTCGACGCGATCGAACGAGCGGTGGCGGTCGATGAACACATACACGCGCCAGCAGTCGCCATCGTTGTCTTCGTGGAAATGGCGGCCGTCCCGGGTAGGAATCACCGTGAGCACTTCGCAGCTAGGATCAGCGCCTGGATTGGCGCTCGACTTGGCGCGGAGATGGGCGGCGACCCGGACGATGTTCTCCATCAGCCGCGGCACGTCGTGGAACACGCCGCGGTTGATACGCTGCAGGATGTAATCGGGGCAGCCGTCCTCGGCCGTTCGGATGCGGAACGTATCGTGAATATGCCCCGAGCCGTAGGGATGGCCGCCGGCAAAGGTCCCTTTCAGGGAGAAATTGGCCGCCACCCGCGCCAAATTAAAAGCGGGCCCCTCGTTCGCGACTCTGTTTTCCGTCATTTTCGCGGTTATTATAAAACATATCGCCTAGATAACCAAGCCCGGCGCTCCCCCGGTATCCGTCCGCTGCGCTGCCCGGAGGCGTGTTGACAAAAGGCGCGAATTATGATAATTTCCGCACTTAATGGCCCCTTAGCTCAATTGGCAGAGCAATTGACTCTTAATCAATAGGTTGCTGGTTCGATTCCAGCAGGGGTCATTTTCCTTCACCCGGCGTGTCGTGCGCCCGAAACCATCATGGCATTTGACAATAATGGTTAGTTTGGCTAAAATCGGTGCAAGCAAATGGAAAAAGAGGAAATATTGGCCAAAATTGAAAAAATAAAGGACGAGATCGAAGCCGACTCCTGCGACCTGATACGTGAAAAAATCCAGCAGCGCGAGTGGAACTTGCAAAAATCGGGGCGGGGTTTTTTACTGGCGCCGATCATCAACAAACTGCGCCGGCGCCTGCTGGTCGAAATAAATCATATTCTCGAGCCGATCCTGGAAGACCAGAAAGAGATCAACCTCAGGTTGTTGAAGGAAATCGAAAAAATTAAAAAGAGCCATGAGCCATCTGCGCAAAATCATTCCCGGTCCCTTGCGCCGGAAAGCAAAAAAACTGCTCGCCAGTCTTAAACCCCGGGCAATGGTTCCGGCCGATGCCATCCGCACCATCGGCATCTGCTTGCCGCAGGTGCCCTTTGTCCACGGCGGCGCCGAAATCCATGCCCTGGCGCTGCGTGACCAGCTGCGTGAACGCGGCTATCAGGCCGACCTGATCACGGTTCCCTACAAATGGTACCCGCGCGAACAGATAGTGACCAGCATCCGCCTCTGGCAGCAGCTCGACCTGAGCGAATCCGACGGCCGGCCGATCGATTTGCTGATCACCACCAAGTTTCCCTCCTATTTTGTTCCCCACCCCAACAAGGTGCTCTGGCTGATCCATCAGTTCCGCCAAATTTACGACCTGTACGGGACTCCCTTCTCCGATTTCGACGCCAACGACCGCTGGGATGAAAAATTACGCAAGTACATCATCAGGCTGGATAGGGAAGCGATCCAGGGGCACCGGCGCCTGTTCAGCAACTCCCAGAACACCGCCGAACGGCTGCGCAAGTTCAACGGCTTGTCGGCGACCGCCCTGTACCATCCGCCGAAGCTGCATCCGCGCTATCGCCATGAACGCTATGGCGACTACATCCTGTCGGTGGGCCGGTTGGACAAGCTCAAACGGGTCGACTGGCTGATCCGTTCGTTGCGCTTCTGCCCGGGGACCGTGCGCTGCCTGATCGCCGGCTCCGGCCCCGAGTCGGGCAAGCTCGAAACCCTGGCCCGTGAATGCGGCGTCGCCGACCGCGTCGAATTTCTTGGCTACGTGGACGATCAGCGCCTGCTGCAGCTGTACGCCGAGTGCTTTGCCGTCTATTATGCCCCCTTCGACGAGGACTACGGTTATGTGACTCTCGAGGCGTTTTTCTCGCAGAAACCGGTTTTGAGCGCCGTTGATTCGGGCGGCACCCTGGAATTCGTCGTCGACGGGCAAAACGGATTCATAGTTGAACCGAACAACGAGCGGCAACTGGCCGAAAGGATCACGCTCCTGTTCAAAGACCGCGAGCGCTGCCGGATGTTCGGCCGCAACGGGCAGAGCCGGGTCGAGGGTATCTCCTGGGATCATGTCATCAGGGAACTTCTGGGACTGCGGCCATGAAGATCGCCCTGTTCACCCCCCTCAACCCGGTCAAGACCGGCATCGCCGACTACAATGAGGAAATGCTGCCCGAGTTCGGCAAACTTGCCCAGATCGACCTGTACATTGACGGCAGCTATGCTCCCAGCAACCCCCGCATCAGCGGCCAGTTCCCCATCCGTGTTTTCAAGGCCGTCGACTTCCAGCCGCAAGATTATGACGCGATCGTCTACCACATGGGCAACAACTACCGGGCGCACAAGTACATTTACGAAGCCATGAAAGTGTTCCCCGGCATCGTGGTCCTGCACGATTATGTCCTGCAGGGGTTTTACGCCGAAATGATGCAAGCCAACCGCGACCATGCCCGCTATCTGGAACTCCTGCAGCGCTTCTACCCCGATGACGGCACCCTCCTGGCCCAGCGCATGATCGACCGGCTGCCGCATCCGATTTGGGAATCGGAGCTGGCCATCGATTTTCCCCTCAACGAAGAGATCATCGGCATGGCCAAAGCCTTGATCGTCCATTCGGCGTACCTGGAAACGCTGGTCCGGCAAAAGCATGCGCTGCCCATCGCCCGCATCCCCTTGCACGGCCATGATCTTCCCACCCGCGATCGCCAAAAACTGAGAAGGGAACTTGGTTTCAGTGCCGACGACATGGTGCTGCTTTCGACCGGCTATGTCACCAAAAACAAGCGCTATGAGGCCATCATCCCCGCCTTGAGCGCTTCCGCCGTCCCCAATCTGAAATATGTCATCATCGGCCAGGATGAAGCCAACTATCTCAAGGTGCTTGCCCAGGGCAAGGCTCTCACCGTCATCCGCAAGGGGTTCGTCGCCCTCGCCGACCTGGAAAAGCACATCGCGGCCGCCGACATCTGCCTTAACTTGCGCTATCCGACCATGGGCGAGAACTCGGCATCGCTGCTGCGCATGATGAGCGGCGCCAAACCGGTGCTGGTCTCGGATACCGGCTCCTACCGGGAACTTCCCGACGAGGCGGTCGTCAAGATCAGCTGCGACGTGGACGAAAAGGAGATGATCAAGCGGTTCGTGCGGGCATTGGCCGCAGATCTCGACTTCCGGCAATCGATCGGAGCCGAAGCCGCCGGCTATGTCAGGCGCGAGTGCAGCATCGCCGGCTGCGCCAGGCAATACGTCGAGTTCATCACCCATGTCCTTTCAATGAACAGGAGCACATGATGGAGAATGATGACATCAAAAAAACCCTGCAGGAATTGAAGGCTTTTTATGACGCGGAACGGGAAAAATTGTCAAGCATCGACCAGCTCGTCCGCGGGCCCGTGGACAAGGAGATCATCATCGATTTCTGGAAACTGTCCAATGCCGAGATCGAGCGCGAGATGTGGAACCGGCTCGCCAGCCTCGACGCGGACGCCGACTGTTTTCCCGGCGGCCCCATCTCCTCCCACCGCCCGCTGCTGGGAAAACCTATCGTTTTCCTGAAAAAAATATTCCGCGGCCTGACCCGGCCCTACAGTTCGCTGTTGCTGCAAAAACAGAACCGGCTCAACCGCGAGCTGATCACCTTTCAATTGCTCAT
>JAPKZM010000097.1 GCA_026393775.1 Candidatus Aminicenantota bacterium | reverse complement strand
AAACCCGGCATCCACGTTTCTTTCCCGGTTGGAGCCGAGCCCCGGGAAGTCCTGAATTTCTGCTCCAACAACTACCTGGGCCTGGCCAACCATCCCGACCTGATCCAGGCCGCCCACCAGGCCCTGGATCAGTATGGTTTCGGCCTGGCCTCGGTGCGCTTCATCTGCGGCACCCAGGACCTGCACAAAAAACTGGAAGAAAAAATCTCGAACTTCTACCAAACGGAAGACACCATTCTCTACTCTTCCTGCTATGACGCCAACGGCGGCCTTTTTGAAGGCCTGCTCGGCACCGAGGACGCTATCATCACCGACGCGCTGAACCATGCCAGCATCATCGACGGCATCCGCCTGTGCAAGGCCAAGCGCTTCATCTACGATCATTCGGACATGCAGTCGCTGGAGACCGCCTTGAAAAAAGCCCGCGAAGGGATGGACATCTGGGACGGCCCGTGGCTGGGCAAGGAACCTGTCCCGGCCCGCAACATCATTATCGCCACCGACGGCGTTTTTTCCATGGACGGTGATATCGCCGACCTGAAACGCATCATCGAGCTGGCCAACACCTACGACGCCCTGGTCATGGTCGACGATTCCCATGCCACCGGTTTTTTGGGCAAAACCGGCCGCGGCTCCATCGAATACCATGACGTTCTCGGCAAGGTGGACATCATCACCTCGACATTGGGCAAGGCCATGGGCGGCGCTTCCGGCGGATTCACCAGCGGCCACAAGGAGATGATCGAGATTTTGCGCCAGAAATCACGCCCCTACCTATTTTCCAACACCCTGGCCCCGGCCATCGCCGCCGCCGGCATCGCCGCTTTCGACCTGCTGGAAAGGAGCGACGGCTTGCGCCAACAGTTGATGGAAAACACCCAGACCTTCCGGCGGGAGATGCGTCGGCTCGGCTTCGACATCAACGAGGGCGAACATCCCATCGTTCCAATTCTTTTCCGCAAATTCGCCAACGATGCCCAACTGTCGCAGCTGATGGCCCGCGACCTGTACGCCGAGGGGATCTACGTGGTCGGCTTCTTTTTCCCGGTCGTGCCGCGCGGCCAATCGCGTATCCGGGTGCAGATCTCCGCTGCCCATACCCGGGAGCACATTGAAAAAGCCATTGCCGCCTTCGCCAAGGTGGGCCGCCAACACGGAGTGATTTGAGGGGCCGGACCCCGGGCGCCAACCAGGTTGAAGCCGGAACCACGGCTGCAGCCGGTTTATCAATCGCGGCAATTGTGGTATAATAAATAAAAACAAGTGGGATAAAGAAGAAAAATGAATAAAATAAAAGCCAAAGCGCCAAGAGGCATCCTGTTCTGGATTATCGCGTTGTTCATTCTCATTATGCTCTGGAACATGATGAGTAATGTTTCCAACAGCAAATCCAAGAAGCTCACCTTTTCCGAATTCATGGACAAGGTCGAGAACGACCAGATATCGAGCGCCCTGATCTCCGGCAACGCCATCGCCGGCGACATGAACCAGGAAGAGGGGACCGACTATACCCGCTACGAGTCCAACATTCCCCAGGACTACCCCGACCTGATCAACAAGCTGCGCCAGCATAAGGTCAATATCGAAGTGGAGAAACTGAACAAGAACGAATGGCTGGGCATCATCCTCTCCCTGGCGCCTTTCCTGATCATCATCGTTTTCTGGGTGATGATCATGCGTCAGCAAGGCGGGAACAAGGCGTTCACCTTCGGCAAAAGCAAAGCCCGCATGTTCGCCAGCGATCACAACAAAACCACGTTCAAGGACGTGGCCGGGGTCGAGGAAGCCAAGGAAGAGCTGGAGGAGATCATCGAATTCCTCAAGGAACCGAAGAAATTCCAGCGTCTGGGCGGGAAGATCCCCAAAGGCGTACTGCTGATCGGCCCTCCGGGCACCGGGAAAACCCTCCTGGCCAAGGCCATCGCCGGCGAGGCCAACGTGCCCTTCTTTTCCATTTCCGGCTCGGATTTCGTCGAGCTGTTCGTCGGCGTCGGCGCCTCCCGGGTGCGCGACCTGTTCGACGAAGGCAAGAAGCACGCCCCGTGCATGATCTTCATCGATGAGATCGACGCCGTGGGCCGGCAGCGCGGCACCGGCCTGGGCGGCGGCCACGACGAGCGCGAGCAGACCCTGAACCAGCTGCTGGTGGAAATGGACGGCTTCGACGCCAACGAAGGGGTGATCATCATCGCCGCCACCAACCGCCCGGATATCCTCGACTCGGCCCTGCTGCGCCCGGGCCGCTTCGACCGGCGCATCGTGGTTTCCACTCCGGACGTCAAGGGCCGCGAAGAGATTCTCAAGGTGCACACCCGCAGCACGCCCATGAACAAGGACGTGAACCTGCAGGTCCTGGCCCGCTCGACGCCGGGCTTCACCGGCGCCGATATCGCCAACATGGTCAACGAAGCCGCCCTCTACGCCTCGCGCACCGGCAAGAAAAGCATCGACATGGAAGACTTCGAATACGCCAAGGACAAGGTTCTGATGGGCAGCGAAAGAAAAAGCATGATCATCTCGGAGGAGGAAAAAAAGATCACAGCCTACCACGAGGCCGGCCACGCCCTGATCGCGGCCATGGAAAAGGAGGCCGACCCCCTGCACAAGGTCTCGATCATCCCCCGCGGCATGGCCCTGGGCCAGACCCAGCAGCTGCCGCTCAATGACAAGTACACCTATTCGAAGACCTACTTAAACGCCCAGCTCTCGGTGCTGATGGCCGGTCGCATATCCGAGGAAATTTTTCTCGGCATCCTCACCACCGGCGCCGGCAATGATTTCGAAAAAGCCACCTCCATCGCCCACAAGATGGTCTGCGAATGGGGCATGTCGTCGCTCGGCCCCCTGACCTTCGGCCGCAAGGAGGACATGATCTTCCTGGGCCGCGACCTGATGTCCCACAACGAGTATTCCGAGGAAACCTCGCAGCTGATCGATATCGAAATCAAAAAGATCATCGACGAGGCCTACGGCCATTCCAAGAAGATCATCCTGGAAAACCGCGAAAAACTCGAGATCATCGCCATACAGCTGCTGGAGAAGGAATCCCTGGCCTCCGACGATATCGCCGCCATTCTCGGCAAGCAGAAGGATCCCGACCCGATGCATGCCAAAAAGAAAAAAAACAAGGGCGATAGCAAAGCGCAACCACTGGATTAGATGGTCATTGAAAACATCCTCAACGCATTCGCCAAATTCAATCTCAAGGATATCCTGGACGTTTTTTTCCTTTTCCTGCTGATCTACTACCTGCTGCTGCTGATCAAGGGCACCAAGTCCTACCAGATGGCGCTGGGGCTGATGCTGATCGGTTGTTGCGCGCTACTGGCCGAGCTGCTCAAGTTGACCGCCTTCGCTTTCATATTGAACAAGTTCCTCACCTACCTGATCTTCGCCATCATCATCCTGTTCCAGGGGGAATTGCGCAAAATCCTGGCCGCCATCGGCAGCAAGCTCAGGACCAGGTTCATCCCCACCGAGATCTCGCTCATCCGCGACGAGATCGTCAACGCCGTCATGGCCATGTCGCTGGGAAAAATCGGCGCCCTGATCGCCATTGAAAAGGAAATCAAGCTGAAATCCTACATCGACAAGCACATCAAGCTCGATGCCCTGGTCTCCAAGGACATGCTGCTGACCATTTTTTCGCCCAATACACCCCTGCACGACGGGGCGGTCATCATTTCCGAAGGCCGCATCGCCGCCGCCAACTGCTTTTTTCCATATCCGCCCCTGCTGGAGCTGACTCCGGCCGGCGGCCGGCACCTGGCGGCCATCGGCATCAGCCAGGAAACCGACTGCATCACCATCGTCGTCTCGGAACAAACCGGAAAAATATCCCTGGCCGCCAAGGGTGAGCTCATCCGCGGCCTGGATCGCGAAGGCCTAAAAAATAGGCTAAAATTCTTTAAGATCTGACATGCCGGAAAAATTAAAAAAACTCTTTTTAACCAACTGGGGCTTGAAGGTCAGCGCCCTGCTGCTGGCCATCCTGGTATGGGCGATGATCAGCGGCCGGGAAAAGACCTACTCGGAAAGGACGATGAAGGTTCCCATCGAGATCGCTAATCTCTCGCCCAACCTGGAGGTGGTCAACCTCCAGCCGGAGGACGTCCGCCTGTCACTGAGGGGGACCGCCAATCTCGTATCCACGATACGTCCCGAGAACCTGGCCATCAAGATCGACCTGAAAAGCATCGGTGAAAGCAGCAAGTTGAACTACTTCGCCGAGGATTACCTGGAAGTTCCCCGGGGAATCCAGATCATCTCCATCCACCCCAAGATGATCGCGGTTTACGTCGAGGAATTCGACACCAAGGAGCTGCCGGTCAAGATCCGTTTTCGCGGCCAGCTGAAAGAACCGTTGAAACTGAAAGAAGCCAGGGCCGTACCCGACCGGGTCACGATCATCGGCTACAAATCGCAGCTCAGCGGCATCAACGTGGTGCTGACCGAGGAAATCAACCTCGACGAAATCGAGGTCAGCCAAAAGCGCACAGTCGCCTTGAAGCAGACCCGGAACATTTTGAAGTTCCGGGACCGTCGCGACGTGGAAGTGCTGCTGGAAATCGAAGGCAGCCTGGCGGCGAATAAAAAATGATCCGCCAGTTGTTCGGCACCGACGGCATCCGGGGCAGGGCCGGGGAATTCCCCCTGGACGAGGCCACCCTGATCAAGCTGGGCCAGGTCATCGGGTCGCTGGCCGCCGCGGCCGGGTCGAAGCCCGGCCATGGGGCCCGAATCGTCCTCGGCCGCGATACCCGCCAATCGGGTGCAATGATCGAAAAGCACCTGGCCAGCGGTATGGCCCGAAAAGCCGAAGTCTTTTCCGTTGGCGTCATCCCGACTCCAGGACTGGCTTACCTGACCCGTGACCTGGGATTCCACTTCGGCATCATGATCTCCGCCTCCCACAATCCATTCAGCGACAACGGCATCAAAATATTTAATGGCCGCGGCGAGAAAATCTCTGCCGGCCTTGAAAAGAAAATCTCGGCCCGACTCGCTGCCGCAAGAAAAACCCCCCCGGGCAAACCGGCGATCGGGCGCATCGATGGCTATGCCGGTTATATGGACTTTCTTTTGGCCAACGGCCGGGAGCTGAAATGCGGCAAAGCCCGGATCAGTATCGACTGCGCCAACGGGGCCGCCAGCTCGATTGCCCCCGCCCTTTTCCGGTGCCTGGGAATGGACCCGCTGCCAAGCCACCACCATCCTGATGGCAGGAACATCAACGTTGGCTGCGGTTCGATCAACCCGCAAGCGCTGCAGCGCGTCGTTCTCGACAAAAAAGCCGACCTGGGCATGTCCTTCGACGGCGACGCCGACCGGGTTATCTTCGCCGACCACGAAGGGAAAATCCTGACCGGCGACCACGCCCTCTACGTCATGGCCGAGTACCTGCGCCGCTGCGAGCCGCAGTTTAACGGCCGGGTAGTGGGCACGGTCATGGCCAACTTGGGACTCGAAAAAGCATTGGCCGACGCAGGCATCGAATTCCAGCGCACCGACGTCGGCGACAGCCGCGTTTACCGGCGAATGAAAAGAATCGGGTCGATCCTGGGCGGAGAGCCGTCCGGGCATATCATCTTGCGACACCGGCAGACGACCGGAGACGGGCTGCTGGCAGCGCTTTTTTTTATGAAAGCCCTCGATTTTTTCGGCTGGAGCGCCGGCGATGTCCGCCGCCGGCTCTGTTTGTTCCCCCAGCAGACTGTGAACATTCCCATTCGGCGCAAAAAAAACCTTGCCCGCTGGCAGGCGCTCGCTCAAGCCGAAAAGGAATTCGCGGTCCGGCACGGCCGCCAGGCGCGGCTGCTGATCCGCTATTCCGGCACTGAGCCCCTGGTCCGGGTCATGATGGAGGCCAGGGACGCAGGCGTTATTAAAAATAGATTGCCGTTCTTCACAGCGTTAATCCAAAACGAAATCGGAGCCTAACATGAAACTGAGCGTGAATATCGATCACATCGCCACCATCCGCCAAGCGCGGATGACCAACGAGCCGGACCCGGTCTACGCCGCCCTAATGGCCGAAATGGGCGGAGCCGACGGCATCACGGTCCATTTGCGCCAGGATCGCCGCCACATCCAGGAAAGGGATGTCGAAATCCTGCGCCGGGTGATCAAAAGCCGGCTGAACATGGAAATGGCCGCTTCCATGGAAATGGTCAAGATCGCCTTGAAATACAAGCCGGACATGTGCACCCTGGTGCCGGAAGCCAAGGATGAAATCACCACCAGCGGCGGCCTCGACGTGATCATGTTCAGCGAAAAAATCCAGGAGGTCGCCGGCAACCTGCTGGCGGCGGGGATCAGTGTTTCCCTATTCATCGACCCCGGCATTGACAACATCAAAACCTGCCACCGACTGGGCATCCGCTTCGTCGAGCTGAACACCGGCGAGTACGCCAAACACAGCAACAGCAGTTTCGCTGCCCTGGAACTGGAAAAAATAAAAAAATCGGCAACCTACGCCCGGAAACTGAATTTCACCCTGCTGGCCGGCCATGGTCTGACGTACCAGAACATCAAGCCGATCGCGGCCATCACGGAAATCGAAGAGCTGAACATCGGCCATTCCATCATCGCCAACGCCGCCTTCGTGGGCCTCAAGGAAGCCGTCGCCAGGATGAAGGAACTGCTCCGTTGAAGAGAAAACTCTTAAAGGCCACTCTCTTCCTGATCGCCGTTTTTTTACTCGCAGTCGGCTTTTCCAGCTTGTCATTCAAACGAAGAGCCAATGATTTTCCTTTGCCCTCCTATTATAAGAAAGGCGCCTTCCACCTGCATTCGAAATTTTCCGACGGCCGCGGCACCATCGCCGAAATCGCCCGCGCCGCCCGGCTCGGCCGCCTGGATTTCGTCATCCTCACCGACCACGGCCGGCCGAACCCGCCGGCATCGGCCGCGACCGGCTGGAGCGACGGCATCCTGCTCATCGGAGCGTCTGAATTTTCCCTGAACGAAGGCCACCTGGCCGCGGCCGGCTACCGGGTTCCCGGCTATATATTCCCTCCCGAAGCCCAGGAAGCGATCACGGAAGTCGACCGCGACAAGGGAGTCACCTTCATTTCCCATCCGTTTGACCGCAAGATCCCCTGGAGCGGCTGGCAGGTCCGGGGATTTTCCGGCATCGAAATTTTGAGCTTGTACCAGATGGCCAAGAGGAATCTTCTGCACGGGATAGCCCTCTTCCCGCTACAGTATATTTTCAACCGCGACTATGCCCTGACCTCGTTGCTCTCCTCTCCGCATCGGGAAATGGAAATCTGGGACCACTTCAACCGCGAAGGGAAATACTTCGGAATCTATGCCCTGGACTCCCACGCCAAGCTTCCGCTCAGCAAGAGGATGAGCTTCCATTTCCCTTCCTATGGAGCGACCTTCCGTATACTGAACGTCTACGTGAGGGTGGAGCACGAGCTGGACGCGGACGCGGACGCAGACGCCGCCGCGGCGGCGGTCATCGCCGCCATGCGCCGCGGCGACTTTTTCAATGTCATCGAATCGCTGGCCCCGGCCAACGGCTTTGAGAATTATTACCTGCAGAAGGACGGCCAGCGGGTCGACATGGGCGGTGATGCGCAAAGCGCTGGTGGCAACCTGATTTTCAAGCTGCCGTTCCATTTTGCCGCCGACATCGTCGTCAAAAAGGACGGCGTAGTTTTTAAAACCATTCGCGCCAACACCCGGCCGGAGTTGTCCATCCCGGTCAGCGAAGGCGGCGTCTACCGCGCCGAGGTCTCGCTCGCTTCGGGCCGTTTTAAAGAATTGCCCTGGATCATGACCAACCCCATTTTCATCGCGCACCCGGCGCTGGAACAAGCCGCGCCCGAAAACGTCAGCGCCATCATTCCAACCGAGGGCGAAAACTATTTCCAGGTTGAAAAGAACGGCCGTTCCAGCGCCGCCCTGCATTGGGATGCCCAGGGAGAGGAGCCGCCCGTCACTGGCTTGGCCTTCAGCTTGCTCGCCGACGGCCCCGGCAAACCCGACTTCTGGGTTGCTCTGGCGCATCGCCAGAAGCTCGCTGCCGCCGGTTATCAAGGCTTTGTTTTCGAAGCGCGGGCCAGCGCCAGAATGCGCTTCTGGTTGCAGTTCCGCACCGGCAGCGGTTCGGGTGAAGCCGCGTACCAGCATTCGTTCCTGGCTGAAGAAACATGGCGGAGGATCGTCATCCCCTTCTCAAACTTCCATTGCCTGTATGGCCAGCCGGCCGTCCCGGCCCCGGTTGACATCGATTCTTTCTTTTTCCTGATCGACGGCAACAACGCCTACCCCGGCGCGCAAGGCGAAATTTTCTTCCGCCGCGTCGGTTTGTATTGACCGCCGGCCCAAGTTGAAATTTACCGGAGGCGAACGTTAAGCATTCGCCGCGTTAGTTTAAATTTCTGGATTATTGATTCAATCCAAGTCTTGGAACCAGCCGTTCTCAAGGCCCAGGCGCAGCGCCTCGTCGCGGACCAGGGCATACTCGTCGGCGCGCAGTCGGCGGTCGAAGGGCGGGCAATCGGGGGCGCGGTGGGCCGGGAAATACTGGCTCAT
>JAPKZM010000217.1 GCA_026393775.1 Candidatus Aminicenantota bacterium | reverse complement strand
TGGCCGTCAGGTCGAGCGGGCGGATGCGCATGCCATGGACCTCGACCGGTTCCTGGCTGAAGAAACCAGTCTCGCGCAGGACGGCGATCTTTTCAATATGGCCGGGATAACGCAGGGTCTTTTCCTTCATGTTGGGAATGTCCAGGGTGCGCACCAGGGTACGCAGGCCGTCGCTGTTGAAGGCCACCAGCGAGCTGACACCGGGGAAGTTCAGGTACTCGGCGTCGGAAAGAGCGGGGCGCACCACCAGTTTCCCGTTTTCCACGTAGCGCGCCGGACGGATGTACTCTTCGATCACGTCGATGGGCGAAAAGACCGCCTTGTACTCGTAGGGCCAAATGCGCGTCTCGGGAAGGCCGCCGACGTAGATCAGGGCCGAAGAGGTCCTGTCCAGCAGGTGGTGGACGTGGCCGACCAGGACATTGCTCATCCCCGGGGCTACCCCGCAGTCGACGATGGCGGTCACGCCGTTCTTTTGCGCCAGCTCATCGAGCAGGAAAGGGTCCTCGGGGAAAAATGCGATATCAACCACGCACTTGCCGGCCTCGATCACCGCCTTCAGGGTCTGGAAACCCAGAAACCCCGGCACGGCGTTGATCACCATATCCCGGCCGGAAACCAGCTCCTTGACCTTCGCCACGTCGGACAGGTCGGCCTGGATGGTCTCGATCGGCTGGCCGGCTGCGGCCGTCCCCTTGCGGGGCTGGCCGGCTGCGCACTTACGCAGCGAATCGGAACTGATGTCGGCGACACAGACCTCGAACTGCTCGTCCCTGGCCAAGTCGAGGGTCATGGGGGCGCCGATCAAGCCCGAGCCCAGGACGATTACTTTTATTGCCTTCATTTTTTCCTCTATGCGAACGGCAAATCGGGAACGCTGCCGCTTATTTCATGATCTGGATCCGGCCCATGGCCGGCTGCGGCACCAGGGCCTTGGAGAGGGCGCTGACCCCTTCGCCGACATAGAATGCCGCCACCAGCACGACCGCCGAAAGGATCAAGCCCATGGCGATGTTCCCTTTTTGCAGCTCCTTGCCCGGAGTGATGCGGCGGGCCAGGCGGCCGAAAAGGCGCAGGGTCAGCGAGATGGTGAACAAGGCCAGGATCATGGACATGACCAGGTGGCCGATGATCAGTAAAACAAGTTCCCAGAGGGGCAGGCCGCTCTGCATCGGAGCCGACAGCTGCAGGCGCACCATGCCGACCACGGCCGTGAGCCCTTTTTCCAGTATCAGGGAGGCGGAGATGAGGATGGTGGCCATCAGCAGGCCCACGGCAACGTTGCCGTTCTTGATCTCGCTTTCCATGTCGAAATCGGGGTTGGCGCGGATGAACAGCCGGTAGGTCAAGTAAATCACCAGTCCCGACATCACCACCAGCAGGGCGAATTCAAAAAGACTGATCAGTAAACGGGTCACAAACATGTCGCCTCCTTTTCAAAAAAAGGGCTCGATGACGTAGCCCTCGTCGTCTTGCAAAGAATCGTAGCTGTTCGAGCTGACCTGGCCGGGAGGGAGCCAGGCCGGTCCGGCCGGGTCGATCAGCAGGTAATCCACCCCCTGGAAGCGGACGTACATGTCGCCCTTGTTGGGGTTGCAGCGGATGGCCATCAGGTAGTGGTGGGGCAAGGCGATGCCGACCATGCGCACCAGCTCCCAGTTGCCGAGAATGGAGGCCAGGAGCGCCGTCTTGGTATCGCAGTCGCCCATGCCGCGCATCAGCGCTTCCAGGGGGGGCAGGATGCCGCCGGTGTTTCTGCCGGCCTTGACCAAGGGAGGGATCTCATAGCGCAGGGCCAGCTGCACGAAGGAGGTAGCCGCGCCGATGGTGGTCATGGTGTCGTAATGCCCCTGCCTGGCGATGCGGTCGAAGGCATTGGCCACTTTCTGCAGCCGGGGGATGTTGCGCTTGACCAGGTCGGGCATATCGACCTGGGCGATGTTCCCTTTCAGCACCTTGAAGCAGCGCACGGCCATATAGACATTCAAGTTCAGCTTGTACTGCCGGTCGATATTTTTAGTCAGGGCGTCCAGCTGGGCCTGGGACAGGGAATGGGAGCGGGCGAAATTGAGCGCATTGTCGTAGGAACGCCGGTGCTCATAGTCCAGGCGGCGGATCTCCTCGTCGTCATAGCCGTAGTCGTCGCAATATTCCCGCAGCGCCTGGCGGGGCAGCTGGTAGCTGATCTTGAGGAAGTCACTGTTGAAGTTGAAAAACCCGTATTCGCAGAACAGCATGTCGCCGCTCGAGCCCAGCCGCTGATAAGCCCGGTCGCTGAGCTTTACCATAGTGCCCGAGGGATTCTCGAAAGTCCGCACCGACGCCGCCGGCAGCCGGCAATGATGATTCTCCCAGGCCAGGTTCAGCAGGATGCAGCCGGCCAGGGCTATGCCCAGCCAGAGCCAGGAGTAGCGGTAAGCTCCAATCCAGCGCCAGGTGAAATCATTCTGCAATTTTTTCACGCATCCATTGTAGGGTTTGCCGGTAAAATGTCAATACTTTGTTCGGGCACCATGCGTTGACGGGAACGGCGAAATATTATACAATTGCTTTTACTTTTCGCCCCACGGGCCGAAGTAGCTCAGTTGGTAGAGCAATTGATTCGTAATCAATAGGTCGGGAGTTCGACTCTCCCCTTCGGCTTGAACCTACAAGTGTTTCCAAAAATCGAGTTCGAATCGCTGTAGTAATTATTGTAGTTAAAAAACAGGGTTCGGATGATACCTATTTTGTTTTCTCCCAAAGTGACGTCAAGATAATTTCGCGGATGGTCGTGCCGTTTTTCCCCGCGTAGGCTTTGGCCGTTCGCCATAGTTTATCGGGAATGCCGCGCAGCAAATAAGCATGCCTTGTTTCTTCGCGCAGCTTCCTGTCCATATTTTTTGACTTTGTCTTTTTCCTCACCAAACGTTTCATGTGCACTCCCATTCAGGCATATAATCATTATAATATTGATTATCTCATTTGTCAATCCGCTCATGCCCTTGCCGTTCGTAATCCATTTACCGCAAAGGCTTTCGGGACAATCCATTCAAGTTCGTAATTAATGGGTCGCTAGTATTGGCACTCTGATTTTCAAAGGACTTTTAGATCCGGAAAATCAGCTAGTGCCAATATAGCAACACTAGATGCGTTTCCGATTTACCGTCTGTGAAACGCATAGTGTTGCTATTCGACTCTCGCCTTCGGCTTGAGAATTCCACCTTACCTTTCAAGTTCCAATCAATTTTTCGGGTCCTCTCCAAGTTTTCCCTTGCATGTTGAAAAAGAAGCATTCACGTTTGAAGCTATAAAAAATCGTGGTTTTCACTTGAAATAAAATTCTCAACTAGTAAACTTAAGTCATGGGTGTTCTAAGGCATTTGAATTATACTAACGAGTGGAAATCAATGAAAATCATCGTTTCCGAACTGGCGAAGTTTTTCAGCGAAAAAATGTCGAATCGGATTCAAGCCTCATCTTCTTCAACGGCCCCAGCCAAGAGGGGCTGACGCCCAGCGCTGATAATGAGGAGGAAAAAATGAAATTATTACGATGGATGATCGTCATGTTTTTAGTGTGCGCCTGGCGGCCAATCCCGGCGCAGGATCAGCAAATCGATATGGAAGCCATGATGCGCTGGAGCAGCGCCGACATCGTCCGCTATCATATCGTCGGCGTCTATCAGGCCCAAACCAATGTCATCGGCGGTTCGAACGCCATCGGCTACGCCGACGTGACCGACCGGGTCGTGATCGACCTGAAGTGGAAGCTCTCGGAGTCCAAACTGGCGGGAACCCCCACTTTCCTGAACGAGAAATCCGCAGTCAAGAACCTGCGCGACTATGAGCCGAAGTGCCGGCCGCCGGTGCTCAAGGGCGAGTATGAGCACTGGGAACTTCTGGGGATCAAGGACGGCCTGGGCGGAGCACTCGAACTGCAGGTTCAGACCACCTACCCCGCGGCGGAAGTGGCGCAATTCTGCACCGGTAAAAACAAGTCCGTGCCGGGCAGTGTAAAAAAACAACCCGAGGAACTGGTCGTGCCGTCGCCGGTAATGTTCGGCATGCCGCTGCCCGACTCGGACAACCTGCGCATCTCCAAGGACAAGAAATCGCTCATCCACAAGGAGGGCGGTTGGACCTGGACATTCACGCCGACGCCCGAGCCAGCCAAATAGCCCCCGAAATTCTATTTTAAAGCGGCGCAGAATTCGGCCCAAT
>JAPKZM010000256.1 GCA_026393775.1 Candidatus Aminicenantota bacterium | reverse complement strand
CTATCAACTCTGGACCTATCTGATTCTGTTCGCGGTCATTTTTTGCGAAACGGGCCTGGTCATCACCCCTTTTCTCCCCGGCGATTCGCTCCTTTTCGCCACCGGCGCCCTGGCCGCCTCCCCTTCCAGCCCGCTCCATGTCGGTTGGCTGTTTCTGGTTCTGAGTGCTGCAGCTGTGATCGGCGATACGGTCAACTACTGGATCGGCCACGCCATCGGCCCGAAGATCTTCAGCCAGAAAAAGATCCGTTTTCTGAAAAAGGAGCACCTGGAGCGGACGCACCAGTTCTATGAAAAGCACGGCGGCATCACCATCGTCCTGGCCCGCTTTATTCCCATCATTCGCACCTTCGCGCCATTCGTGGCCGGCATCGGCCGCATGTCCTACTGGCGCTTCATCGCCTTCAACTTCTTCGGGGGCGTGGCCTGGGTGGCGATCTTCGTCTTCGGCGGATATTTCTTCGGCAACCTGCCGCTGGTCAAGCGCAATTTCACCGTGGTCGTCTTTGCCATCATCTTCATCTCCATCCTGCCCGGGGTGATCGAGTACCTGCGGCAGAAGCGGAAAGGGAAATAAATGTAGCGGTTCGCGAACCGCCCTTACAAAAAGAAGTCCGAGTCGAGTTACGATATTCCGTTCTGCGGCCCTTCCTTTTCTTCCAGCTTGGCGATCTTCTGCCGCAGCCGCTACAGCAGCTTTTCCAGTTCCTGCTGCTGGCTGGGATTCAGGCGGATATTTCCCGAGGAATACTATTTCACAGATGGGTTCGGGACGGTTTTTTTGCATAACTCTCAGGCTGGGCGCCTGCGGGCCGGGATCCGCCAGGCTGAGCGGACCGGTTTCTTTCCCGCGGCCTTGCCGATGCCGGCGGCTATTTTCTGCAGCCGGACCACGACCTCGACCTTGCGGGCAAAGGGCATCGCGGCCTGCTTGCGCCGGAACTCGCTTTTCGCCCGCACCTTGCCTGCCAGCATGACGTCCGTGGCGGCCGCTTTACTTTTCATCGTGCATCCGCTTCCATTGCAAGAATTTTTGCCGTAGACCGAACCGCTCCACCATTCTCGCTAACTTGCCCGGGTCGATCTTCGCTTCTTCTATCATCTTGAAAAACCGCTCGCGGTCTTTGGTCCGCCCGGTTTGCACCATGACGGCCGCCAGGTGTTCCGCGGTCATGACCCGGGTCGCGGTTCCCTGATAGACGATCTCCCGCGCTTCGCTGACGGCCTCCTTCAGCAGCTTGTTATATGCCGGCAGGAACTGGACCGGGATCCCCTCGATGATGATCTGCTCTTGCTGCGGCCGGAAGCCCCTTTTTTTCAGGTAGCGATAGAGGGATTCAAGGGGCTGGAGACCGGGCTTGTCGGCCACAATGAAGACGTCCAAATCATAGGTGAGGAAAGGTTCGACATAAAAAACCGCGCCCATGCCGCCGCCGATGGCATAATCGGCGATAAGCCCCTGCTTTTTCAGGCCATTCAGCACGACCAGCGTCTTCTTCATTGCTGAAACAATAGCAGAAAAGCGATTGTTTGGCAATCGCCACTTTTACACATGACAGATTACCCATATCCTTTTTTATTCTTCCTTTTCTTCCAGCTTGGTGATCTTGCCCCGCAACCGCTGCAGCCGCTTTTCCAGTTCCTGCTGCTGGCTCGGGCTGAGGCGGACGTTTTCCAAGGCCTTCTCCACGATCTCGACCGCCTGGTAATAATTGCGCTCGCGATGCTCGTAATGGACCGAAATCTCACGCAAGGCCTGGAGATCGTTGGCGGCGGAGAGTATCTCCCAAAGCTGCAAGGCTTCCTTGTACAATTTTTTCTTCTTCAGCAGCACCGACAGCCTGCGCACGGCCTGGGTATGCACGTCGGCCCGCCCGCCAACATCCTTGGCGATCTGGTAAAACGCCTCGGCCTTTTCCAGCAGCCCCGCCCTTTCGCAGAGCCGGCCCAGGCCGAGGATCTCGCCGCCGTCGCCGGTCAGGGAGTGGTCGTCGAGGTACAGGACTCCCAGCAGCACGACGGCCGCCAACCCGACCAGGTCCATGGCGTTGTGCTCGATGACCGGTTCGATGGCAGCCAGGTCCCCGCTGCGCAGAAAACCGAAATACAAGGCCGGGATGGTGCTGGCCTCAATATCGTCGGAACGGGAAAGCCCCAGCAGCATCTCGCCCAGGTAGCCCAGCTTGCGCGAATCAAAGGTATTCTTCCAGATGGTGCGGGCCGGAAAAAGAAAATCAAGATGGGGCAGTTGCAGCAAAGGAAAGCGCCGGCGCTGCAAGATGTACCTGGTTTCCAGCAGGGGGAAATCAAAGGCTTTGCCGTTGAAGGTCACGGTAAATGAAAAATTCCCGTTGGCCAGGAAATCGTCGACCGCGGCCAGAAATTCGCCTTCCTTGTCCAGGTCCAGGAGAAAAAATATTTTTACCTGGAAGTTTTGCTCACTAAATAAACCGAAACCGAGCATGAAAGGAATGGTCCCCGTTCCCCCCGCCAAGCCGGTCGTTTCGCTGTCAAAAAAAAGCGCCCGGCGCGGATTGAGGGCGGCGAAGGCTTGGCTTCCCGCAATGACCGCCAGCGCTTCCGGCTTCAGGTCGAGCCACTTGCCCAGGCGCACCTTGCCGTAGCGGCCGTCCAGGGAGTAAAAGAAATCCTTGACCAGGAAAGACTCCCTGGCGACGGCCGGCGGCGTCACCGTCCGTTCGGCCGGGGCAGGGGCTTGACTGCGCAAATTTTGTTGGACCAGCTTCTCGAGCTTTTCTTTGGTGGTCAATCCTTCCGTGGCATCCAGGCTGGTCCATTTTTTCCGAATGTTTTTGCGCTCGATTTCCTTGAGCCGGTCCTGCAATTTTCTCATTAGTTGTTCAGGTAACCCAGGGCCTTGAGTTTTTTCAGGAGTTCGGGATCGAGCTGGCGGCTGTTTTTTTTCAGGTTCTTAAGCCGGAGGATGTAGTCGACCAGCATTTTTTTATAGCGGGAAACAAAAGCCGGGGACGGAGAATAGGGAACGCCGGCGCTCAAGGGAGCGCCGGCCAGGGTGAACCATTCGTCGTTGCTCAGAACGGGGGCCGGCGCAGAGGCTCCGCCGGCTGCCGGCAAAAAATTATGGATGTACTGATAACCTGTTTCAACGAAAGAAACCTTGCCGAACACGCTGCTATGGAAGGGGCTCACCGGCAGGGACAGTTCCAGGATCCGCAGCGGATCGCTCGCACCTTCGCTCAGCCAGCGGCCGGTGTGTTCGGCCAAGCCGTATTCCCCCTTGATCAGGTCCGGGATATCGCAAAGGGAAACCAGCTGGCTACGGACCTGCCCCCGCTTCTGCCCCGGGAGCTTGATGACCAGGGGGATGCGGGTAAGCTCCTGATAGAGCGTGTGCCCGTGCTCCCATTTCCCGTGGTCATAGAACTCCTCCCCATGGTCGGCCATGACGACCAGCAGCGCATCGTCAAAACGCCGGCTCTGGCGCAGAAAAGCGAGTAGCGGCTTGAGCAATTCCTGGTCGCTGTAGAGTATGGAAGCGTCGTAGAGATCGATGAGTTTCTGCCGCTCCACTGCCGCTTCGGCGTGCAGGGAGTCCGGCGATCCGCTGAGCGCCTGCAGGTCACTGCCCACGCTCTGCAATTTGATGTCCAAATCGGGATTGAACGCCTGGAAATAGGAGTCGGGGGCCTTGTAGGGAGCATGCATCTGGTAGGTGTGCAAGAAGATAAAAAGATCCTGGCCGGAAAAATTGGCCACATCTTCCCGAAAAGAATTATACAGTAATCCGGCAGCCTCACGCTGAAAAACGTCATCGCTACGACTATTATAACTTTGAAAACCCCGGTAAAAACCGAAGTGATCATCGACAAAACCACCACCGGTCAGGGCCAGGGTGACGAATCCATTTTCCTGCATGCTCTCAGCCAAAAGCGGCAAATCACCCGGAATCACAGACTCCGGAGAGACAACAGCGTGTTGCAGGACATCGCGGCCGCTGAAAAGTGAAACATGGGCCGGCAGGGTCCAGGGGGAGGGGGAAAAAGCCCGATTGAACAGCAGACTGCCCTTGGCCAGCTCATCCAGGGCCGGGGTAGTCCGGCGCCGATAGCCGTAAGCCGAAACATGGTCAGCGCGCATGGTATCCAGCATGAGGATCAGTACCGTTCGAGGCCGGTTCTGGCTTCGCAGCAGGCAGGGATTGATCCAAGCCCCCAGGCCAAGCCCCTCTGCTTCCAGGACCAAGCGGATGACTTCCTTTCCGGCCTTGCCCAGCAAAACCTTCTCGACCTTGCCGATCTGTTCCCTGATCGTATCGCTGAACAGCAGCTTTTCTTTTTCAGGAGGGCCTGTTTTCACCATGAATTTAAGGGGCTTCGCCTGCGGATTGAACATGGAAAAGGAGAGTTGATCACCTTTTTCGGCTTTCAACGAGAGCTCAATGCGGCTCCCGGCCGGAGCCAGCAGGGCCTGGTAGCTGACGTCCTTGCGCCTCACCCGGCAATTTATTGCCTGATCCGGGAAAAAACGGTTGACCCGGTCGCGAAAAAACACTTTCGCCAGGCCATCATCAACGGCGATCTCCTTCCAGGCCGCTTCGACCAAAGCGGCATCAAAATGCAATTCCCGGCCGAGCAGGGATGGGACCGGCCTGACCTGTGTCGGCCGGAAAAAAACAAATAGCAGCAAAAAAACGGCCGGAACTGCCAGGCCAACAGCGATCCACTTCAACTTTCCCTGCAACATCACTCCCATTATAGCATGATATTTTCGCCAAACCAACCAATTCATTCGGCCAATAGTATTGACATTTTGCCAAAAATGGGGTAAAAAATCATTTCTTTCAGAGTCCCCACTATCTATTTAAAAGGAGACAACATGAGTTCAATGAATTTGTTTATCCTGGCGCCGCTGGGTTCCGTCATTGCCTTGATCAGCGCCTATTATTTTTACCGCTTCATGAAAAAGCAGGACCCAGGCAGTGCCGACATGCAGCGCATCGCCGGTTATGTGCAGAAAGGGGCCATGGTCTACCTTAAACGGCAATATCGGGTCGTAACCTTTGTCTTCCTGCTGATCTTCCTCATTTTTTCCTTCATGGCTTATGTGCTGCACACGCAGAACCCCTGGGTGCCTTTCGCCTTCATCACCGGCGGCTTCTTTTCCGGGCTGTCCGGCTTTTTGGGCATGCGCACGGCCACCTTCGCCTCCAACCGCACCACGGCCGGCGCCAAGCACTCCCTGAACAAGGGGCTACAGATCGCCTTCCGTTCCGGCGCCGTCATGGGGCTGGTGGTCGTCGGCCTGGCCCTGCTTGACATCTCGGTGTGGTTTCTGATCCTGAACCATTTCACCCCCGAAGGGGTCAACCGCCTCGCCATCATCACCACCACCATGCTGACCTTCAGCATGGGCGCATCGACCCAGGCCCTGTTCGCCCGCGTCGGCGGCGGCATCTTCACCAAGGCCGCGGATGTCGGGGCGGATCTCGTCGGCAAGGTCGAGGCCGGCATTCCCGAGGACGACCCGCGCAACCCGGCGACCATCGCCGACAATGTGGGCGACAACGTCGGCGACGTGGCCGGCATGGGCGCCGATCTGTACGAAAGCTACTGCGGCTCCATCCTCGCCACCTCGGCTCTCGGCGCCGCCCTCC
>JAPKZM010000293.1 GCA_026393775.1 Candidatus Aminicenantota bacterium | reverse complement strand
CTTCAGCCTTGGCTTCGGATGCATCGAGCTTGCGGTCCATGATCCCGTAGACCATGTAGCTGATGAAGCCGATGATGAGCAGGACCACGGCCAGCAGCACCGGGGCGCCCACGGATTTGAAATGGGCGGCGACCGGGGCGCTGATCATCAGGGCCAGCGCCGTCCCCATGCGCGCCATGGCCAATTGCAGGCCCATGGCCAGGGCCATTTCCTTGCCCTTGAACCACTTGACGATGAGCTTGGTGGTGGTGATCCCCGCCACTTCGACGCCGACGCCGAAAATGGCGTAGCCAATGCCAGCAAGATAGATCTGCAGTGGCATGCCGCCGATGATCGGCACGTTTCGCAGCAGGGGTGTGGGGTCAAAGGTATGGGTGATGGCGAAATACTTCAAAACGGCCCCGGCGACCATCAGGCCGGTTGACAGCAGACCGGTGAAGCGCACGCCCATCTTGTCCAGGATGATGCCGCCAATGAGAAGCATGAACAGGAAGACATTGAACCAGCCGTAGGCGCTGGTAAAAAAACCGTATTGGGTGCTGGTCCAGTGCAGATGCTGCTCCAGCATGGGTTTCAGGGGGGCCATGACGTCGGCCATGAAATAGCCGCAGAGCATGGCCAAGCCGGCTACGGTCATGGCCGCCCAGCGGGCTTTCGGGGATTCGCGCAATGAAGTTCTCAGGGCTTGAGTCATTGTTTCCTCGCTTTTAGCTTCGCTCAGTCAGATTTTATACACCGCAAAAAAGCATTATATTATGAATAAAATAAAAATACAATGCGGTGATTTGCCCCTGGCAAAAACCTGCTTGTAGCGGATGCCGATGACGTCAATATGGTTAAAATGGCAGGGCAGACAAATCAAATCCGCCAAAGTCGGCGGATGATTTGTGCTGCCCTGCCGGGTTTCACTACTGGAGCGTGAAAGTGATCGTGACCGTAAAAACAACCGGCTTGGGAATGCCATTTAAAACATAAGGTTCATACAGCCATTGTTTGATGGCGTTCAACGCGGATTCGTTGAGCAGCGGGGAAGCACTGTAAACGATTCTGGCATTACGCACCCGGCCATATATGTCGGTCATGGCTTCAATGATCACCCTGCCCTGCACATGGGCGGCCAATGCGATCACTGAATAGACCGGTTTGACTTCCTTGATTTTCCTGGGCATTTGCAGATTGGCAATGCGTAAGGCCGGCAGGGACTCATCTACCTTTTCACCTTTTTCCACCCCGATAAGCGCATTGGGGTCGCCGCCGTCGAAACCATCGGGAATGCCGCCGTCATCACCAATCGGACCGCTGCCAATTCCGGTATTTATCAATTCTTCCTCAATAGCTTCGGGGACTTTGCATGGAGCTTGAAATAAGGTGGAGGGGACGCGTGTTTCGGGGCGACCGGTGTTCTTGTTTGTTTTTTTCTCTCCTGCCATTTTTTCTCCCCCCGTATTTTTCTTCCCGGTTCCTTTGGATGGCGGCAGCGGCATAGGCGGAGCCGTGATCGAGACGGAGAACACCTTGACTTTGGGCAGACTGGCATCGGCCCTGATCAAGGGTACCACGACCAGGCTGGCGATGAGCAGGACATGAAGCAGCAACGAAAGGGGCAGGGTGAGCCAGGTCAATCTGGCCGGCCGCTTCATTTTTTCAGAAGACATTGAATGGTTGAACATGGCATACCTCCTCTGGCAGGGAATCTTCCGGCGACTCCCGTTGCCTGGGAATACTATGCCCTGTTTTTTAGCGGCAATCGTCCAGAATCATGATTCAATACTTGATTTTATTTAATCCCCAGCCGCTGGCGGAACTCGGAAGGGCTAAACCCGGTATTTTTTTTGAAAGCGGAGTTAAACGCCGACTTGGAATTGAAACCACTTTCAAATGCGATTTTAAGCAATTTGTCTTCCCGGCTTTTCTCTGCAGACAGTTTAGCAATCGCTGCCCGGATGCGATAGGAATTGATGAAATCGTTGAAGTTCTGCCTGAAATATTCGTTGATTATTTGCGAGAGGTGTTTGCTGGGCATGGAAAGTTTTTCCGCCAGATCAGCCAGTGTAAGTTCAGGATCGAGATATGGATTTTCACTGCGCATGCATTCCTCAAGCTTTTTTTGATATGCCGCCGCTTTGGCCGACTCCAGGTTGGACATGAGGTATTTTGCCGCCGTTTTTGCCGGCCCGGCTCGGCGCCGACGCGTGACCAGCAGCAGGACACCCGGGAGCCCAAGCAAAAGGAAAATCAATGCCGCAATCCATAGCGAAAAAGGCCCGGCTTTTGGCAACATCACGACCAGGGGCGGCAGCACGGTACCTTGGCTGAGCCTGCCATCGAGCATGGGCAGGATATGGAAAAGATAACGCCCAGGGTTCAGGCCGTCGTACACAACGGAACGGCCAGCAGTCAGGCGCCATTCCCTGTCGAATCCCTGAAGGCGAACTTTGAAATTCAAACGGTGCGGAGCTGAAAAAAATGGCGCCGTGAAAAAAATCTCGATGCGGCGGGTTCCGGCCGGCAACGAATTCAGTTGCAGCGGCGCGATATTCCGGCCGTCAGCAGTGCCCCCCTCGATCAGAGAATCAATGCTAAACTTTTCTTGGAGTGCCTCTTGGGGTTTGAGTGAAACCACTCCGTTCTGGGTGGAAAACCAGAGTTGGCCAGCGGGTCCTTTGCAGATCGTTGGCTGGAAACCGCTGCTGCAAACTGTGCTTTTCATGCCTTCGGCCTCACCGAAAAAATGCATCGGTAAAACTATTTTCCCGGAAACCGGAGTCATGGCCAAGGCGCCGGCTTCGATGCAGCCCAGGCCTTTATTCGTACTCAGCCACAACCTATTTTCGTTGTCGGCGATTATGCCGAAAACTTGAATATCGGAAGGATCATTATTGAATTGACATGAAATGAATCTGGCGCCGTTTTGGCGGAACAAGCCGTATTCGGTTCCAAGCCAGAGTGTTCCGTCAGGATGGGGATATACAGCGTAAACCATCCGCCCCTCGATGCCGTGTCGGCTGTTGAAATTTTTCCAGTTTCCAGCCAAAAAGGTGAAAAGGTTTGGCCCCAGAGCTCCGCCATAGAGCCGCCCCTGCCTGTCGAATGCCAGTGAAAACACGGAGTTGGCTAGCGGCCCGATATGGGCAAGAGCTTCGATCCGTCCATGCCGGAAAACGAACAGTCCCGCCGAGGTGCCTATCCAGATCGTTCCATCCGGGTCTTGCGCCAGGGATAAGATCGTTTCGGCCACAAGACCTTCCTCCTCTTTAAAAACCTTGATTTTATTTTTAGCCAATAAAAAGAGACCATTCCCCGCTGTACCGATCCACAGACGCTTCTGGCTGTCTTCCAGGAGCGCATAGACAGAAATTCCTCTGGTTTTGGACAAAAGGGGGAATGGTCGCCAGTTTGAACCGTCAAAACGATTCAACCCATGGCCGTTGGTGCCGGCCCAGACATTTCCGGCGCTATCCTGCAGTAATGCCAGGACACGATTGCCGGTCATTCCCTGGGCCGTGGTGTAAACCTCCAGGGGACTCACCTGCAGGATATTGAGCCCTCCGGCCGAGGTGCCGATCCATAAATTATCTTCGCGATCGCAATACAGGGCCATCAGCGATTGATCGGAAAGGAGTGCACCGGCCGCGATCCTTTGCGCTCTGCCGGCGTTGAGGAGAAAGAGGCCGTTTTCGGTGCCCAGAAAAAGCCTTCCCTGACGGTCTTGGCAGAAAGAACGCACAAAAGTGGCATTGAATGTCAAATCTGAAGAAAGTATTTCGAAACGCTCGCCATTTTTTCGGCTCAGCCCGTTGCTGGTCGCCGCCCACAACGTCCCTCCCTGATCGATGAATAGTTTGATCAGTGACTCACCAGCCAAACCCTGAGCGCCAGTGAAAATCCTCATCCGCTCATCTTTGATTTGACAAAGCCCCTGACGGGTACCGATCCACAAGCTTGCTTGCGCGTCTTCAACCACAGTCATGACGTTGTCGTCGGGTAGTCCGTTTTCGCGGTTCCATATCCGTACAACCCGGCCGTTTTCCAAAAGATTCAACCCGCCCCCAACGGTTCCGATCCACAGTCGTTCCCGGCTGTCTTCCAGTAAAGACCAGATCTTTAAAGAAGAGAGCCCCTGGCGCTGGTCGAAGCGAGTGAATTCCCCCCGGTTATAATGAAGTACTCCCCCTCCGTAGGTGCCGATCCACAATCCGCCCTCCTTATCTTCACAAAGGGCTGTCACCGAATTGGTGCTGAAGTCAATGGTATTGCCGCGATTGAACCAGGTGAATCGCACCCCGTCAAAACGCGCGAGCCCACCATCGGTGGCGATCCATAGGAAATGGTCACGGGTTTGCAGGATGGCATAGACGGTGCTCTGCGGCAGTCCATTGGACGCTGTCCAGACGCGATGGAGGTAGCGGGAAGCAGGGAATTCCGGATCAAAAGCCAGCAAAGTCGAACTCAGAATGAAAAGCAGATTGGCGATAATGAGCGAATAAAAATTGCTAAAACCTGTTCCGGAAGATTTGGAGAACCTTTTTGTCATAACTGCGCTATTGTATGCTTTCTGGCATTGGTTATTCAAGTGTCCAAAAATCTGCCAAAAAACTTGCTTTTTTGTTTTTTTTTAATTATAATTTTAGGGCTTTTTTAGGTGACCAAAATGATGACAAATTATCCTTTAAAAAAATGTGCTTTATTGTTGCTTTCCCTGCTGACCATTAGCGTTTCCGGTTTGCTCCTGGGTTTCCACGAGTCGAACCGGAACTATGAACGCTCGCTGGCCCATATCCGCTATTTGCAGTCCAACCTAGGCGGTTTGCACGGCCAGTTGGTGCAAATGAACGAGGAAGCGATACGCCACGAGCAGCAATAC
>JAPKZM010000115.1 GCA_026393775.1 Candidatus Aminicenantota bacterium | reverse complement strand
GCTTTGCACGACCAGGACGCCGAAGCTGCGCTCGCCCCGCTTCAGCGGAACGCCCAGCCATTCGCAGGAGGGAGCTCCGATCAGCTCGATCAGCCCGTCCGCGCCCATTTGGTCGACCTGTTGGTCGGAAACCAGCAGCGGCTGCCCGGTTTTCAGGACATATTCGGTCAGGCCGCGGCCCAGTTTCTTGGGCTTGGGCTGGGCATCGAATTCATCGAGAAAATAGGGAAAGCTGAGCATCTGCCCGGAAGCGTCGGTCAGGGCGATGTAAAAGTTGCGGGCGTTGAGCAGGCTGGAAATGATGCCGTGAATGGCCCGGTAGAGGGCATCCATGTCCCCGGCCTGGCTCGATTTTTCGGAGATCTGGTAGAGGGCCGACTGCATGACCTCCGACTGGCGCTGGCGGGTGATCTCCTCCTCCAGCCGGCGGTTGGCGAGTTCCAGTTCCAGGGTACGCTTGCCGACCTGAGCCTCCAGCTCGGCGCGGTACATTTTCAGCTCTTCCTCGGTCCGGCGGCGCTCCACGATGCGGGCGATGTACTCGGCCAGGAAATGGAACAGGTCGATGTCCTTCTGCGTATAGGCGGTTTGGCTGTCGTAGCTCTGCACCACCAGCACCCCGATCACCTTGCCGGCGATTTTCAACGGCACTCCCAGCCAGATCTTGGAGGGGGCGCCGATCATGTCCACTTCGCCGCAGCGCTGCAGCTGGCGGTGTTTTTTTTCATCGACCAGCTGGGTCTGGCCGCTGCGGCGCACGTAGTCGGTCAGGCTTTTTTTCATCTGCACCGGGGTAAAACCATCGCCGGCATCGTACTCGTCAACGGAATAGGGAAAGGTGTACAACTCGCTTTCCGGGTCGTATAAGGCCAGGAAAAAATTGCGCGTATCGACGATGGCGGAGAGCCGGTTGCGGATGGTGGCCAGCAGTTCGGCCAGGTTTTCGGTGTCGGTCACCGCCTTGAGGATCTCGAGCAGGACCGCGTTTACTTTGTCAGCGGGGACTCGGCCGGATGTTTTTTTTTTAACGGGCTGGCTTTTCTTTTTTTGCGCTGATTTGGGCATGATATCCAGCTAAGGGTATCCCCTTTTCGGGAAAAATGCAATATCCTGGCGCCAGCCGCACCTGAGCCACCGTCTTTACTGGTTCGGGATTTTATGATAAATGATCGGATTGAAGCGTCCCCATGGGGGACAAACAAATTAGATCCACCAAAGTCGGTGGATAATTTGTGTTGCCGAGAGGAGGTCCCATGATCGTCAAGGAATATCAGCACGTGCCGGCCGAAGACGTCACCATGCCCGGAGCCGAAGCGGTGACCATCCGCTGGCTGCTGGGCAAGGATTCGCCGGCCCCCAATTTTTATTTGCGGCTGTTCGAAGTCCAGCCCGGCGGCCATTCCCCTTATCACACCCACGCCATGGAGCACGAAATATTTATCCTGGAAGGGCAAGGCAGGATCAATGCCAAGGGAGTCCAGTATGCTGTCAGCGCCGGCAGCTTCGCCCTGGTCGAACCCAACGAAGAGCACCAGTTCGAGAATATGGGAAAATCCGTTCTGAAATTCCTCTGCGTCATCCCGATCGAGAGATAACGCCCGGCTCTCGACTCTATTCCACCTTTTCAACGACGATGGTCATCGAAGCCGCCAGCGCGGCACCTCAAACCATCCGCCAGCCTTGGGGCGAATATGTTTGTTTGCCGCACAAAGCGAAAATAAAATTCAACCAGATCCGCTATTCAACCTTCTCGACAACGATCGTCATTGATGCCGCCAGCGCGGCAATGGCACCTACAGCCGCGAGGACGGGCAGTAACGCCGCCCCCACCAGGCCCAGGGTCAGGGGGATCTCGATCAGGGTCTTGCCTTCCTCGTTCTTCAGGATGATGCGCCGGATATTGCCCTCGTGGATCAATTCCTTTATCTTCGTGACCACCTGACTTCCGTCCAGCTTGAATTCCTCGCGCGGCCCCTTGTTTTTTTCATCGCTCATGTGAACCTCCTGTCAAATGGATAAACGGAAAAGAACCGTTGCCGGTTCGATTTGACAACGATATTCCTTTTTCACTCCGGTGGCAAGTGGCCGCGGCCGGAATGGCGAATTCAATTGACTTATTGGCCGGAATAAGCGACAATAGCTTTTTATTTCACACGGAGCCCATACCATGTCGGAAAAAAAAATGGACTGGAAGGAGACTTTAAACCTGCCGCGCACGGACTTTCCCATGAAAGCCCAACTCAGCCAGAAAGAACCCGAAACCCTGAAAAAGTGGGAAAACGCCGATATTTATAAAAAAATTTTACTCAACCATGACAAGCAAGAACCGTACATTCTCCACGACGGCCCGCCCTATGCCAACGGCAACATCCACCTCGGCACCGCCCTGAACAAGATACTCAAGGATTTCATCGTCAAGAGCAAAGCCATGGCCGGGTTTTACAGCCCCTACGTCCCGGGCTGGGACTGCCACGGCCTGCCCATCGAACATAGGGTGGACCAGCAATTGGGCTCCCGCAAAAAAAGCATGAGCCAGATCGAGGTCCGCGACGAGTGCCGGAAATACGCCGAAAAGTACCTCGGCTTGCAGCGGGAAGACTTCAAGCGGCTGGGGATCTTCGGCGCCTGGGATGAGCCGTACACGACCCTGGACCACGGCTACGAGGCGACCGTGATCCGTTTTTTCAATTCCTTCGTTAAAAAAGGGAGCGTCTACCGCAAGAAGCGCCCGGTATACTGGTGCATCTCCTGCCAGACGGCCCTGGCCGAATCCGAAGTCGAATATGCCGACCATAACTCGCCGTCCATCACGGTCAAGTTCGCTTTGCAGGATCTTCCCCCCTTCCTGAAAGAATATGCCGGCAAGGATATTTTTGTCTTGATCTGGACCACCACCCCCTGGACCATTCCCGCCAACCTGGCCATCGCCCTGCACCCCGATTACGATTACGCCCTTTTCCAGATGAACGGCGAACTATTTATCGCCGCCTCCGCCCTGCTGCCGGCCATCGCCGCCCTGAAAGGGAGCTCGTTCCAAAAACTAAAGGAATTCAAAGGGAGCGAACTGGCCGGGTGCAAGGCGCGCCATCCCCTCTATGACCGCGACTCCCTTTTGATCAACACCAACTACGTCCTGCTGGACCAAGGGACCGGCTGCGTGCACACCGCCCCGGGCCACGGTCAGGACGACTACAACGCCGGCATCGCCAACGGACTCGATATCTATTCCCCGGTCCTGGCCGACGGCCGTTTCGACGAGAGCAGCGGTCCCTACCAAGGCTTGCAGGTCTTCAAGGCCAACCAGCGCATCGTCGAAGACCTACGCCAAAAAAACAGCCTGCTGCATGACGGTTCCATCACTCACTCCTACCCCCATTGCTGGCGCTGCAAAAAGCCGGTGATTTTCCGGGCCACCGAGCAGTGGTTCATCGCCATGGACACGGACGAATTGCGCAGCAAAGCCATAGCGGCCATTCAAAAGGTAAATTGGCTCCCGCGCTGGGGTGAAGAGCGGATCTCCAACATGGTCGCCAACCGTCCCGACTGGTGCATATCGCGCCAGCGCGACTGGGGCGTGCCGCTGCCGGCCTTTTTCTGCCAGGCCTGCGGCGAACCCCTGCTGCGCGACGATATCATCGCCAACGTGGAAAAAATATTTGCCGAGCAGGGCTCCAACGCCTGGTACCAGAAAGAGGCGGCCTCTTTCCTGCCGCCGGGAACGAAATGCCCCGCCTGCGGCGGCCGGGAATTCAGCAAGGGCAAGGACATCCTGGATGTCTGGTTCGAGTCGGGTTCGTCGCACGGCATTCTGCAGAGCCGCGCCGGGCACCGCTGGCCGGCCGACATGTACCTGGAAGGCGGCGACCAGTATCGCGGCTGGTTTCACTCGTCATTGCTGGTCGGCATCAGCGCCCTGGGCGCCGCCCCCTACCGGACGGTGATCACCCACGGCTGGGTGCTCGACGCCGACGGACGGGCTATGCACAAGTCGCTGGGCAACGTCATCGAGCCGCAGAGCGTCATCAAGGACAAGGGCGCGGAGATCCTGCGCCTGTGGGCGGCCATGGTCGACTACCAGGAAGACGTGCGTTTCGGCGAGGAAATCCTGTCGCGCCTGAGCGAAAGCTACCGCAAGATCCGCAACACCTGGCGCTTCATGCTCGGAGTGCTCAACGATTTCGACCCCGAACGCGACAAGGTCGCGTTCACGGCCCTCGGGGCAACCGATGTCTACATCCTGCACAAGCTCCAGGAAATCAAGGCCCGTGTGCTCAAGGCCTACGGCGATTTCGAGTTCTATGTCATTTTTCACGCGCTGTTCAATTTCTTTACCGTCGACCTGAGCGCGTTCTACCTGAACATCCAGAAAGACAATCTCTACTGCAACCGCAGCGACGCGCCCGAGCGCCGGGCCGCCCAGCAAACCATTTTCACCCTGCTCAGGGAAACCCTGCTGCTCATGGCGCCGATCCTCTCCTTCACCTGCGAGGAAGCGTGGGCCTTCGTCCCCGCCTACCCCGGCAAGGAATCCATGATCCACCTGGCCCGCTTTCCGGAGACCTGCGACAGCTTCCGCGCCGCGGTCGATGAACCGAAATGGCAAAGGATCATGGCCGTCCGGGACAGGATCTTGAAGGAAATCGAAACCGCCCGCGCCGCCAAGCTCATCGGCGACTCCCTGGAAGCCGACGTCGTCATCGAGACGAACGGCGCCGACGAAGAGCTGCTGCGGAAGGATGGCGATCTGTTCAAGACCATCATGGTCATCGCCGCCATCACCGTGCAAAGCGGCAAGGAAGAAAAGATCACGGTGCGCAAGGCGACGGGGCGCAAATGCCCGCGCTGCTGGAACTGGATCGCGACCACGCCCGCGGCCGGCGGCCGCTCGCCGTGGGCACACCCCGAGCTTTGCCCGCGCTGCGCCGACACCATCAAGGAGAAGACCATTGACGACAAAAGGTAAATCGGTCTATTTTTTCATCATGCTGGTCATCATCGCCGTCGACCAGGCTAGTAAATGGCTGGTCGCCAAAACCGTTCCCCTGGAATCCACGCGGACCCTGGTCAAGGGATTTTTCCGCATCTGGCACGTGCGCAATTCGGGAGCGATCTGGGGATTTTTCTCCGCTTCCGGCGGCAAATGGATCCCGCTGGTCATCACCATCCTGGCCATCGTGGCCCTGGTGATCGTCAGTTATTTTTTCCTCCACTCCCCCAGCCGCAACCGCTTGGAACTGACCGCTTACGCGTTCATCCTGGGCGGCGCGCTGGGCAACATCATCGACCGGGTGCGCCTGGGTTTCGTGGTCGATTTCCTTGACGCCTACATCAAGTTTGCCAGTTACGGCTTCCTGTTCGCCCTGGGCACGCTGCTGGCCATTTTACTGGCCTTCAAAAAAGCCAAGGCTGAAAATCTTGACCTGAAGGTCTTCACCGATTTCATCTTCTACGTCATGCTCCTCAGCCTGCTGGGGGCCAAGCTGCTGCTACTAGCGACCAACCTGGACTATTACCTGAAATACCCGGCCGAAATCAGGTACCTGCTGACCTCGGGCGGCACTTTTTTCGGCGGCCTGATCGCCGGTGCCCTGTTCACCGTCTGGTTCATCCGCCGCCATGCCCTCAGCTACCGTGTGCTGGGAGACATCGCCGGTCCATCGCTGGCCCTTGGCCACGCCTTCGGCCGCCTGGGCTGCCTGGCCGCCGGCTGCTGCTGGGGGCGCGAAGCCGGGCATTTTCCCCTGGCCATTACCTTCAGCAGCGCCAAGGCCAATTTCCTGACTGGCGTGCCCTTGCATGTCGCCCTCTATCCCACCCAGATATTCGAAGCGCTGCTCAATTTCGTCAATTTCGTGATCCTCTCTTTTGCCTATAAGAAAAGGGCTTTCAAGGGCCAGGTCTTCGCGCTCTATGTCCTGAATTACACCATGATCCGTTTCACGGTCGAATTTTTCCGCGGCGATGCCGACCGCGGCTACGTGTTCGGCGGCCAGGACCACCCGCTGACCAGCCTGAGCTTCCCGCAGCTGATCTGCATCATCGGCTTCATCGCCGCCCTGGTCATGCTGAAAAGCTTTAAGAAATTAAGTGAAAAAGAAAATCACATTTAAGGCCAGGGACCACTACCCAAGGATCGATCACTTCCTGACCGCCGTCCTTGACACCATGTCCCGCAGCCAAATCGAAAAGCTGATCGCCAACGGACAGGTCAGCCTCAACAACGCCGTCCTGCTGCGCAAGAACCGCGAGGTTTTCCCCGACGACCGGGTGACGGTGGAGATTGAAACCCCGGAAGAGAGAGTTTACGTCCCTTCGCAGTCATTGGTGAAACTGTTCGAGGACGAATGGCTGCTGGTCATCGACAAGCCGGCCGGCCTCGTCGTCCATCCCGGCGCCGGTGAAAAGCAGGAAACCGTCCTGGATATTTTCCGTTATCATTATCCGCAAATAAACGAAATG
>JAPKZM010000328.1 GCA_026393775.1 Candidatus Aminicenantota bacterium | reverse complement strand
ATCAGGCAAAGGGAATGGCGGCTGCAGGCAATCGCGCCCGATGCTCCGGAAGCCCTCTCACTGGCCGAAGCGAACCGGATCGACCGCCTGCTGATGGATGACATGCAGAAGCGTTTCATCTCCACGCCGCCGACGAAAACCTTCACCGACAGGCTTGTCCTGCAGGCGGGTGGACTCGAATTGCGCCTCTACTATTTCGGCCGCTCCCACACCGAAAGCGCGATCGTCATCCACGTTCCGAAACTCGGCCTCCTTTTCACCGGCGACCTTTTTCACACCGATTCCATCAGCGTTACGGCCGCTCCCTGGCCGCTGGACATTCCGCGCTGGCTGGTCGTCCTGGACGAAGTGCTCAAGACCGGCAAAGGGGTCAGGACAATCGTCGGCGGCCACATGCTGGTTTACGCCCGGGATTGGCTGGACGCTCAGCACCGCTATATCAAAGAACTCTGGGTCGCGGTGACCCAGGCCAAAAAAGAAGGCGCAGCACTCACAAGTCTAAGCGCGAGGCTTCCCCTCGAACCCGCTTTCTCCTTCATGGCGCCCCATTTCGACCTGAAAGCAAAACAGAATCTCGACCGCCATCAAGCCAATATCCAGGCTTACTGGCGGGTGGGATTACAGCCGGCCGCGGCCGAGATCGAACGGGTCATGCGCCAGTCCGGGCCGGATGCGGCGCGCGCACGCTTTCAGGAGCTCCTGGCCGCGGGCGAGCGGGAATTCTTCATCAACGAAGCGGAGTTCAACGCCCTGGGCTACCGGTTTCTCCAGCAGGAAGGAAAGCCGGCGGAGGCTATTGCCGTATTCGCAATGAACGTCGAGGCATTCCCCGGGGCCTGGAACGCCTGGGACAGCCTGGGCGAAGCGTTATTGGCGCAGAACGAGTTCGATAAGGCCGAAGCCAGCTACGTCAAGTCGCTGGAGCTTAATCCCGGCAGCCAGAGCGGGCGGGACAGCCTGAACCGTATCCGCCTGGACTTCAAGAATGAGACGCAGGAGGCCGTGAAATTTTCGCCCGGACAGAACACCAGGCTGAAAGGCCCTTACCTGGGGCAGACGCCTCCGGGTATGGAACCCAAGGTCTTTGCCCCCGGCATTGTCTCCACGGCCGGAAATTTCGAATTCTCCATCGCCTTCAGTCCCGACGGCCGGGAAATATATTTTACGCGGCGGAAAACATTGGACGGGCTGAACACGATGATGACCTGCCGCTGGGAAAAAGCCGGCTGGACCGCCCCAGAAGAGGCCGCTTTCTGCAAAGGCTTTGACCGACGTGACCATGGCCGCCGGGGGCGGCATCATCAAGTATCCCCTGGCGGGCGGTATATATGGAGCGCCGGAGAAACTTCCGGGCGCCGTGAACGAGCCCGTTTGGGCATCCCACGCCTTTATCGCTCCCGACGAAAGTTATATTGTCTTCGACTCCGACAATCGTCCGGGAGGCCAGGGCGGCGAGGGCGACCTGTATGTCGTGTTTCGCAACCCCGACGGTTCGTGGAGCGACGCCTTCAATCTGGGCGACACAATCAACACACCAGGCATGAACTTCTGCCCCATGGTGAGCCCGGACGGCAAATACCTGTTCTACTCGGCCAGCCGCGACATTTACTGGGTGAGCGCCGAAGTCATCCACAGGCTGCGGCCCGGTTCTCCCCCCCAGGCTTCCCTGGGCGAAGAAATTAAAAATATCGTCCTGACAAGCGACCTGCCCCGGCTGCAGGCGCTGCTGGCAAAAGACCCGGCACTGCTGAAAGCCAGGGACACGCAAGGTCGGACGCCGCTGCACCTGGCCGCGGCCGCGGGCCACCTGGAAATGGTCCGCTGGCTGATTGGGCGCGGGGCCGAAGTCGACGCCCGCACGCTGCAAATGTCCACGCCGCTAATGCACGCCTCTTTAGCCGGTAAAACCGACACAGTACGGCTGCTCATCGCCAAGGGCGCGGACCTCGGCGCCAGGGACAGCTATCAGCGGACCGCCTTCATCCTGGTCGGCCGGGATACTGGCGACGCGGTTATGGCCGGGACCCTTCTGGACAACGGCGCCGACATCAACGCCGCCGACCGCTGGAATGACACCGCTTTGAGCCTGGCCGCCTGGCGCGGCTTCAGTGGCCTGGTCGATCTGCTGCTCGAGCGGGGAGCCAGGCTTCCCGTTGACCCCAGCCAGAAACAGCTGGTATTCACCCAGGCCATCGCCAACGGCCTGGACAGGTTGTTCAACCGGATCCTGGCCACTGGCGTAGACCTGTCCGCCAAGGATGGTTTGGGAGGCAGTCTCCTTCACGCCGCCGCCGATGGGGGTTCCGAGCACATCTTGAAAGCATTGATCGGGGAAAAGCTTGACCTGAACGGCAAGGACCGCAATGGTTGGACGCCTCTGCACCGCGCCGCCGAGCGCGGCTGGATAGGGGCAGCAACACTTCTGGTCGAGCATGGCGTTCCACTGAATGAGCGCACCCTGGCCGGAGAAACTCCGTACAACCTGGCGGTTGCGGAGAACAATGCCGCGGTCGTTGACCTGCTCAGGGCCAAAGGGGCCGACCAGAGCGCTCCGGCCTTCCCGGTGCTCCAGGGGGAATACCTGGGCCAGAAAAAGCCCGGTTCACAACCCGAACTCTTCGCCCCGGGCATCGTCTCCAGCCGCTTCGGCCTGCACTGCCCAGCCGTCTTTTCCCCCGATGGCCGGGAGGTATACTGGAGCCTGATGATCGATCCCCGGGCCGGCGGTTACAGTTCCGGCCGGCTGCTGGTCAGCCGGTTGCAGGACGGGCGCTGGACCTATCCACAAATCGCGCCTTTCACCGGAGAAAACAGGGATGCCGACGTCCCTTTTTTCAGCCCCGACAACAAACGTCTCTATTTCATGTCCAGGAGGCCCCTGCCCGGAGCGGGCAAAGCGAGCGGCGAGCACATCTGGTTCATGGAGCGGCAGGGAGACGGTTGGTCGGAAGCCCGGCCGGTGGACACGACGGTGAACGACCTCCCCCACCACTGGCAATTCTCCGTGGACAAAGATTGCAACCTCTACTTCTCCACCACCATAGCCGGCGGGCAGGGAAAAAACGACCTTTACTGTTCAAAATACGTTGCCGGCCACTATCAGGCACCCAAGAACCTCGGCGCTCCGGTCAACACCGCCGGTGGTGAGGAGATGCCTTTTATCGCCCCGGACGGGAGTTATCTCCTGTTCGCCAGAGAATTCGACCTCTTTGTCAGCTTTCGGACCGGGGACGGTTCCTGGAGCGTTCCGGTCAGCCTGGGTCCGGAGATCAACTCGGAAGACATGGATTTGTGCCCCATTGTTTCGGCCGACGGCAAATACCTTTTCTTTCTCAGCCGTCGCGGCGGCGAGTCGCACACATGGTGGGTTTCGGCAGAGATCATCACGGGGATGAAACCAAAGGCCTTAAATAAAACCAGTTAAATAAAATTGCATTCAAACGGAGTTAAATGAAAATAAAATGAAAAAGAAAATTCTAATTATACTGGCGTTGACAGCAAGTATCGTCCTCGTTTCGGCCTTGGCCGCCAGTATCCCGCCGCAGCAAACCGAACTCCCCCCGCTGATCCCCCGTTCGATCATTCTCGAGGAATCCGAGCGCGGCAACCCGGAACTCTCACCCGACGGAAAAATAATCGCCTACAGTGCCCAGTACCGGGGCGTGCAAAACATCTGGGTGAAGACAGTGGGGAAAAACGACGATCGCGTCGTGACCCGCGACGCCAAAGACGGTATTCCCTATTGCTTCTGGCAGGCGGACGGCGAACATGTGCTCTACTTCCAGGACCAGAGCGGGGATGAAAACAGCCATCTGTTCCAGGCAAATATTCATACGGGAACAACCAGG
>JAPKZM010000052.1 GCA_026393775.1 Candidatus Aminicenantota bacterium | reverse complement strand
CCCTGACATCGGCGCCGGCCGAAAAGCCATAGGTGACTATCTTTTTGCGGATCGCAGGCATAATTTTTTTGATGTTCGGGCACTCGGCGTTCAGGATGACGGCGCCGTAAAATGGGACCTTGTCGGCGAATTCCCGGAAGGCCGAGAGCAGTTTCTTCATCCGGCCGTAAAATTCCAGGTGATCGTTCTCGATGTTAGTGATCACGGCGATGGTAGGAAACAGTTTCAGGAAACTGCCGTCCGACTCATCCGCCTCGGCGACCAGGTAGCGCGAAGAACCCAGCTTGGCGCCGCTGCCCTGCACTTTCAGCTTGCCGCCGACCACGTAGGTCGGATCCAGGCCGGCCTGGGTCAGGATGGCCGCGATCATGGACGTCGTGGTGGTTTTGCCGTGCGTCCCGGCAACGGCCAGGGAAAATTTCATGCGCATCAGCTCGGCCAGCATTTCGGCGCGGGGAATGACCGGCAGCTTGTTTTTCAAGGCTTCCAGCACTTCGACATTGTCCTCGGTGATGGCGCTGGAATAGACCAGGGCTTCCGCCGCACCGACGTTTTCCCTGGCATGGCCGATGGCGATGCGGATCCCCTTCGCAACCAGGCGGCGTACGGCTTCGTTTTCCGCAATGTCGGATCCGGAGATCTGGAATCCCATGTTGTGAAGAACTTCCGCGATTCCGGACATGCCCGAGCCGCCGATCCCGGCGAAATGGATTTTCTTGATCCGGCTGTGTTCAATCATGGCCGAAAACCACCTTGCGCTGGCGCGACACGTTGAGGATGATCCCGGTGATCATCAGGCTGCTGAGCAGGGATGTTCCGCCCGAGGAAATGAACGGCAGGGGAATACCCTTGGTGGGGAAAAGTCCGACGGCTACTGAAATATTGATCATCGACTGCAGCGCGATCAAAAAGACAAGCCCGGTCACGAGCAGGTAGGTGTGGGGGTTGTCGGATTGCCTGGCGATCACCATGCCGCGCAGAAAGTAGACGACGAAAAGGGCGATCACGGCCAAGGCGCCAAAAAAGCCGAGCTCCTCGGCGATGATGGCATAAATGAAATCCGAGTAGGCGTAGGGGAGATAAAATAATTTCTGGGTCGAATTGCCGATCCCCTGGCCGAAAAGCCCCCCGGACCCGATGGCGTAGGTCGATTGCAAGGCTTGGAATCCCTGCCCCGAGGCATAGATCTCCGGATTGAAAAAACTTTTGATCCGGTCACGGCGTATGGGATCAACCCGGATCAAAAGCAATATCAGCGGAATCAACAGCGCGAAAAAAATCACGAAAAATTTCAGGCGCACGCCGGCCACAAACAGCATGACCAGAGTGATGATGCTGATCAGCACGAAGTTGCCGAAATCGGGTTCCTTCAGGATGAGCCCCTCCATGAAGGCCACCGGCAACAGAATCAATCCCAGATTCTTGACGTTGTTGACGTCGCCGTCTTTTCGGCTCAGCATCATAGCCAAGTAGAGCACCAGGATGATCTTGGCAAACTCGGACGGCTGAACGGAGAATCCGGCGAAGCGGATCCAGCGGCTGGTATTGTTGATCTTTTGGAAAAAAAAGACCAGCGACAAGCCGGTGAAGGCCAGCGCCATGACGGCCATGATCAGCCGCTGATTCAAGTAAAACGGCGCTTTGCTTAAGGTCATGACGGTAAATATCAGCAGTCCCAAGGCCAGCCAGACCAGCTGCTTCTTGAAAAAATGGAAGCTGTCGCCGAACTTTTCGCGGGCCAGGACCGGTGTGGTGCTGAAGATCATCAGGAAGCCGATGGCGATCAGCAGCAGCGAGACCATCAGCAGGGTGCGATCGATGCCGCCTTTTTTAACCATTTTGCTTCTCCCTGTCTTGCAAGCGCCCCACTTCCTGTTTGAACATCTCGCCGCGGTGTTCGAAATTATCAAACATGTCAAAACTGGCGCAAGCCGGAGCCAGCAATACCACGCCGCCGGCTTGGCGTAAAAGTTCATAGCCGGCGCCGACCGCCTCATGAAGGTCACGGACGGTGACCAATTTCTCGGCCAGCCCGTGCAACTGAGTGGCGATCAGGGGAGCCGCCTTGCCCAGCAGCAGCACTTGTTGCGCTTTCTCCCGCAAAATCTTTTCAAGGCCGGAGAAATCGGAACCCTTGTCCTTGCCGCCCAGGATGACGACCAGGTGGCCATCGATGCTGGCGATGGATTTGAGGGCCGCGTCGACGTTGGTCGCTTTGGAGTCATTGATGAATTCGACCCGGCCGACATTCCCGGCCGCTTCCATGCGGTGCGGCAGGCCCCGGAACGATTCCAGCCCCGCTTCGATTTCCCGGGCCGTCAGGCCGACGGCGCGGCAGGCCAAGGCGGCGGCCATGATATTTTCCAAGTTATGGACACCGCGCAGGGGGTTGCGGCGCAAGGAAATCTTTTCCCTGGCCGCGCCCAGGCTGAGATTGATGTCATGGTTTTCCAGGGCAGCCCCATCATCCCGGGGTCGAGTGCTTGAAAACCAAAACGGCTTGGCCGGGCCGAGGCGCTTTACATCCCGCAGCCAGGGATCGTCGGCGTTCAACACCATGCAGTCCCCGGGACGTTGGTTCTTGAAAAGATTGAATTTCGCGCCCGCATACGCCTCCATGGAAGGATAGCGATCCAGGTGATCTGGGGTGATATTGAGCAGCACGGCCACGTCGGC
>JAPKZM010000260.1 GCA_026393775.1 Candidatus Aminicenantota bacterium | reverse complement strand
GGCCGCTGCGCCGCCAAGGCCTTTCGTTCGCTCACTCCCGACCAGGGGATCCACCGCATCATCCTGATGGGCGCCTCGCATTCCCGCGGCTTCCACGGCGCCTGCGTCGCCGATTACGGCGCCTACGCCACCCCGCTGGGGACAGTGGCGGTGGACGTAGGAATATGCCGTACCCTGGCCGGCAAAGAATTTTTCCAAAGCGACCGCGATATTATGCGCTACGAGCACGCGCTGGAAAACCAGCTCCCGTTCCTGCAGAAAGCGTTGGGGAGCGGCGGCTACAAGCTCGTCCCAATTATTTTCAGTTCGCTGACAAAAAAGGAGTTCACGACCATGGCCGCTGCCGTCGCCCCCTTCATCGATGCGCACACACTGGTCGTAGCCAGCAGCGATCTGACCCATTACGGCGAGAGTTTCCACTACACTCCCTTCCGCCGCGACCTGGCCGCCAACCTCGACAGGCTGGACAAGGGGTTTATCGACCCGGTGCTGAGCCTCGATTTCGAGCGCTATTACCAGTATCATGAGAAGACGGGCATCACGGCCTGCGGCTTCGTCCCCATCGGCATCATGATCCGTTTGTTCGAAAACAAAAATTACCGCGCTGTCCTAGCTGACTATTACAAGTCGGGCGACCTGAACGGGGACTATTCGACCAGCGTCAGCTACGCTTCGCTGCTGTTCACGGAAGGCGGAGCCGGCCAGGCCGCCAGTGGGCCGGTCAATCTGGACCGGGCTGAGAAAAAAATGCTCCTGGAACTCGCCCGCTCCACGCTGCAAAGCCATTTCCAGGACAAGCCGGCCCGTCGCGTTGATGAAGAAAAATTCTCTACGCAGCCGCGGCTGAAGGAGAACATGGGCGTCTTCGTCACCCTGCGTGAAAGGGGCGAACTGCGCGGCTGCATCGGCAGCATCATCGGAGTCGAACCTTTATTCCAGGGCGTGATGGCCAACGCGCTCCACGCCGCGCTGGACGATCCGCGCTTCCCGCCGCTGCAGTCCAACGAACTGGAGCGGGTGGAGATCGAGATCTCGGTCATGACCCCGCTGCGGCTGATCGGCGATTACCGTTCCATTCGCCTGGGGAGCGATGGCGTGGTCATCCGTGACGGGAGCGCCCAGGCCGTTTTTTTACCGCAGGTGGCCACGGAGACCGGCTGGACCCTTGACCAGTTCCTGGGCAGCCTTTGTGCCAAGGCCGGGCTGGAACGTAATGCCTATCGAAATTCCCGGACCATGCAGTTTTACATATTCCAAGCCCAGGTTTTCAGCGAAAGGGATTTCGGCAAATGAAAATCTCCCGCCGCTGCAGCCGCCGCGCTTTTTTGAAAACCGTTGGCAAAACCGCGCTGGCCGCCCCCGTACTGCTGAACGGGTCGCGGCTCGGAGCCGCGGACGCCTATGTCCCCAAGGCCAGCGAGGCCATGTATTACGATAAACTGGGCGGGGGAAAAGTACGCTGCCGGCTCTGCCCCAATGAATGCCGGGTGGCCGACCAGGGAAGGGGCGACTGCGGCGTGCGCGAAAACCGCGCTGGAGTTTTCTATACCCTGGTTTACGGCCAGCCGTGCGCCGTCCACACCGATCCGATCGAGAAAAAGCCGCTGTTTCACTATTTTCCCGGCGCCCAGGCATTTTCCCTGGCCACGGCCGGCTGCAACTTCAACTGCCGTTTCTGTCAGAATTGGGAAATTTCCCAGCGCCGGCCCGAACAGGTCCGGTCTATATCCCTGCCGCCCGAAGAGGTGATCCGCCAGGCCCAAAGCCAAGGTTGCCCGATCATCGCCCACACCTACAGCGAACCGACAATTTTTTTCGAGTACATGCGCGACGTCGCCGCGCTGGGCCGGGAAAAGGGCGTTCCCAGCGTCATGATCTCCAACGGCTTCATCCAGAAAAAGCCGCTGCAGGAACTCTGCCTTCTGCTGGGCGCGGTCAAGATCGACCTCAAGGCGTTCACGGAAGATTTTTACCGGGAACAATGCGCTGGCGAGCTACAGCCGGTGCTGGACACCCTGCTCACCCTGCGCGGCGAGAAGGTCTGGTTCGAGGTCGTGGTGCTGCTCATCCCCGGCCTGAACGACAGCCGCCAGGAGATCGAACGGATGTGCCGCTGGATCAGGAGCGAACTGGGGGCGGACGTCCCCCTGCATTTCTCACGCTTCACCCCCACCTACATGCTCAAGAATATCCCCCCCACCCCGGCCGAGACGCTTTATATGGCGCGGAAAATCGCTCAGCAGACCGGGATCAA
>JAPKZM010000211.1 GCA_026393775.1 Candidatus Aminicenantota bacterium | reverse complement strand
CGGGTAGCCGATCTCCGCAGCCAGCGCTTTCGCCTCTTGGCAGGACCCGAGGACGCCCTCTGAGCCCGGCACGACCGGCACTCCGGCCTCGCGCATGAGTTTCTTAGCCATGGCCTTGTCGCCCATTTTGCGGATGGCCATCGGCTGGGGGCCGATAAAGACGATGTTCAGCACCCGGCAGGCCTCGGCGAAGCTGGCATTCTCGGAAAGAAAGCCGTAGCCGGGATGGATGGCGTCGGCCCCGGTCGACTTGGCCGCGGCCAGGATGTTTTGGTAAAACAGGTAGCTTTCGGCCTGCGGCGCCGGGCCGATGCAGACGGCCTGGTCGGCATAGCGGACGAAGAGGGCGTCGCGGTCGGCTTCGGAATAGACCGCCACCGCCTCCAGTCCCAATTCATGCGCCGCGCGGATGACGCGGACGGCGATCTCGCCGCGGTTGGCGACCAATATCTTGAACTTCATTTTTTTGCGCCGGCGACCTCGATGCGGAACAGCACCTGGCCGAACTCGATCGGCTTGCCGTTCTTGACGCAAACCTGCTTCACGATGCCTGCAACCGGGCTTTCGATCTCGTTCATGATCTTCATGGCTTCGACGATGCAGAGCTTGTCGTTGACCTGCACCTGGTCCCCTTCCTCCACGAAAGGTTCGGCGTCGGGGGACGGGCAGCGGTAGAAGGTGCCGACCAGCGGCGCCTTGACTTCATGCCATCCGGCGGGGTTCGGCGGAGCGGCCCCGGCGGAGCCGGCAACGGCCGCCTTGGGCTGAACGGCCGGCTGCGGCGCGACCGAATCGATCCCCGGCAGGGACTGCGAAATATACGGCAGCGGCTGGACATCGCGCTTCATGGAGATCGAGGTGCGGCCTTCCTTGAGAGTCAGCTCCGACAATTCATATTTTTTCAATAATTCGAGTAAATTTTCCAATTCCAGGTCTTTGATGCGCATGAAACCCTCCTTAAATCATGTAGGGGTTCAATACGATATCCATCCAGCTCATATTGAACCCCTACAGCATGGGTCCTTGTTTTTTTATTGGGAAAATACCATTTTATTATATTATATCTATACTTCTTTGTAAACCTTGCCTTGTCTTTCGCCTGTTTTTGGCTTAAACTGGTTTTTTTAGGAGTCCCGGACATCGGGACGACGGTCAAACAGGTGAACGACGAAATGGTCAAATTATTTTGCCCGCACTGCGGAAAGAGACTGGAAAAGCGTCGCCTAGAGAAGCGCGAGCGAAATTGCTGCCCGGCCTGCGGGATCGTGCACTATGAAAACCCGGTGCCGGCCACCGCGGCGGTTATTTTCAATTCGGCCCTCGAGGTGCTCCTGGTGCTGCGCGGCCAGGAGTCCGGGAAAGGCAAGTGGTGCCTCCCGGGCGGTTTCCAGGAAATGGGCGAGACCGCCGAGCAGTGCATGCTGCGCGAGCTGCTCGAGGAGACCGGTCTCTGCGGAGAATTGCGGGGGCTGATCGCCCTGGAAATGGGGCAGAACCCGCTGGCCGGGGAGGTTTTGGTCGTCGGCTATCATGTCCATATACTAAGTGGAGAGCTCAAGGCGGGCGATGACGCCGTGGACGCGGCATATTTCCCGCTGCAACAGCTTCCTGAACTGGCTTTCCAGAGTCACGCCCGCATCATCGAGCGGGCCTGCCGGCCGCTTCTGGCGAGGCTGCGCTTCCGCGACCTGCCCGGCGGCGCCTACGTCGTTACCAGCGGCGACCATTTGCGCTTGGCCATGGAAGCCTGCCGCGGCGGCGCCCGCATCATCCAGTATCGCGACAAGGAAGCCTCCTCCGCCCAAAGGCTGGAAGTGGCCCGCCAAATACGCGCGGTCACCCGCGAGCATGGGGCGCTTTTTGTGGTCAACGACCAGATCGATATCGCCCTGCTCTGCGGGGCCGACGGCGTCCACCTGGGCCAGGAGGACATCGCCGTCGCCGATGCCCGCTCCCTGCTCGGGCCGGGGATCATCATCGGCGTTTCCTGCTCTTCCCTAACCGAGGCGATCGTGGCCGAGCGCCAAGGCGCCGATTACCTGGGTATCGGGGCGGTATTCGCCACGCCGACCAAGGAAGACTACCCCGTGGTAGGCCTGGATGGGTTGCGGCAAATCGCAGCAAAAACCGCCCTACCCCTTGTTGCCATCGGCGGCATCAACCTGGAGAACATGGCCGAGGTGAAGGCGGCCGGGGCAAAGTATTCGGCCATGGTGCGCGAATTCCAGGACAATACTGCGGGCCGGGTCGCGGCCGTCAATTCTTTATTTGTTTAACAGGCAATTTTCAAACGCTGTTGGATTTCTTCCCCGGTCAAAGTAAATAGTGCGTCCAAGAAGTTCACCTGCATGCTGGCCGGGCCGGCCGCATGTTCCGCCGCGATCTCCCCGGCGATGCCCATAACGGCCATGGCGGCCGTTGTGGCCGCAAAATGATCGGGATTGACGGCGGCAAAAGCGCCGCACAGGGCCGAAGCCGTGCAGCCCAGGCCGGTGATTTTCGGCATCAGGGAGTGCCCGTTTTTTATCATGGTCAGGCTATTTTTACCGACGATATAATCGGTCTCGCCGCTGACGCAAACCACACAGTCCAGCCGCTCGCACAGGCTGCGGGCGCTGTCCAGGGCTTTTTCGGTAGCGGCGGCGCTATCTACGCCTTTAGTTTTTGCAGTGTCGTCGGCAATAGCCATGATCTCCGAAGCATTACCGCGCACGATGGTTGGTGGAACAGCTTGGATAAGTTCGCGGATGGTTCGCGTGCGGTAAGGGGTGGCTCCGGCGCCCACTGGGTCATAAATGATGGGGATGCCCTTTTTTTTGGCCTGGCCGGCCGCCTTGAACATCGCTTCGACCCAATGACGGCTCAGCGTCCCGATATTGATTACCAGGGCCGAGGCGATGTTCACCATGTCCTCGACCTCTTCCGGGGCATGGGCCATGACCGGCGAGGCGCCGACGGCCAGCAGTGCGTTGGCGGTCAGGTTCATGACCACGTAATTGGTGATGTTGTGCACCAACGGCGACCGCTGGCGCACTAGTTCCAGGTTTTGATAAATATTCTGTGCAGTTATTGGCATAATTTATTTTACTCTCAGCATAAACAATGATATCAAGTATAAAGTATAAAGTAAAAAGTATAAAGTAAGAAAAAGAACTTGAGAGAATTTTTACTTTTCTTTGGCCGTAATTTCACTCTTACTTTTTTCTTTTTCCTTTGAACTTTATACTTTGTGATTGGATCAGTGGCTGCGGACGATCTCCTTGACCCGCATCAAACGGACCAGGTTGCCGCGCTCGAACTCGTTCAGCTTTTGCGTGATGTTGCGGATGGCCCCCTCGATCTGGGGAATGAGCATGTATTGCAGGGCGTTGACCCGGCGCCGGCCGCGCTCGATCTCGGCGGCCAATATGTCCAGGGTCTTGAGCAGCTGCGCCAATTTCAATACCGCTTCGACGTAGGCGCCTGCCCCGGCCACCACCAGGTCCAGCTGGGGAGATGTGCGTAAAAAATCGTAGCTTTTCTCGATGGCGATCTTTTCGATGCGCAGCAGCGGGACCTTGACGTTCATGATGCGGGCGGTGGAGACGTTCACTTCCACTCGCGGCGTGATCCCCTCCAGGGCATGGTCAAAATCGGAGGCTGAGCTGGTGATACGGCAATAGATCAGGTCCTGCACCATGCCGGCACTGCGCTGCAGGAAATTTTCCCTGGCCTGGTCGATCTCCTTCAGCAGCAGCAGGAAGCGGCGCATCATCTCTTCCAGCTTGTCCTGCAGGAGCTTGTGGCCGCGCCGGGCCAGCACCAGGCGCTTACGCAGCCGGAGCAGCTCCATGCGGTTGGGATTGACGCGCAGGATCACGGTTTACTCCTCCTGGCCACCATTTTTGTCGTAATACTCATCGAGGTATTCCAAGCGGATGCGCTTCAACTCCTGGCGCGGGATGATCCGGAGCAGGTCCCAGCCGCTGTCCAGGGTTTGTTGAATGGAGCGGTCTTCGTCCTCCGCCTGGCGGACGAAACGGCTCTCGAACTGCTCGGCGAATTTCAGGTACAAACGGTCCAATTCGGACAAGGACCCTTCTCCCAGGATCACGGCAAGTTCCCGGGCTTCCTTGCCCTTGGCGTAGCAGGCGAACAGCTGGTTGAGGACGTCGGAATGGTCGCAGCGCGTCTTGTCCATGCCGATACCCTTATCCTTCAGGCGCGACAGGCTGGGCAATACGTCGACCGGCGGGTAGATCCCCTTGCGGTGCAGTTCGCGCGTCAGCATGATCTGCCCCTCGGTGATGTAGCCGGTCAGGTCGGGGATGGGGTGGGTCTTATCGTCCTCGGGCATGGTCAGCACCGGCAGCAGGGTGATCGAGCCTTTTTTATCCTTGATGCGGCCGGCCCGCTCGTAGAGGGTGGCCAGGTCGGTATAGAGGTAGCCGGGGTAGCCGCGGCGGCCGGGGACCTCTTTGCGGGCGGCCGAGATCTCGCGGAGGGCGTCGCAGTAGTTCGTCATGTCGGTCAGGATGACGAGCACGTGCATGTCGAGCTCGAACGCGAGGTACTCGGCGGCGGTCAGGGCGACCCGCGGCGCGGCGATCCGCTCGATCACGGGGTCATCGGCGAGGTTCACGACAAGGACGGAACGCTCGATGGCGCCGGTGCGCCTGAAGTCCTGGATGAAGAAGTCCGACTCTTCAAAGGTAATGCCCATCGCGCAGAAGACGACGGCAAAACCGCCGGAGGCGGAAAGCACCTTGGCCTGGCGCGCGATCTGGGCGCCCACCGCCGGGTGTGGCAGGCCCGCTCCACTGAACAGTGGCAGCTTCTGGCCGCGGACCAGCGTATTCATAAGGTCGATCGTCGAGATGCCGGTCTGGATGAATTCGTTCGGGTAGTCCCGGGCGCAGGGGTTGATCGGGTTGCCGTTGATGTCCTGGCTTTTGGTGGGGATGACGGGCGGCCCGCCGTCGATCGGCCGGCCCATGCCGTCAAACGTCCGTCCGACGATGTCGGGCGAGACGTCCATGCGCAGGCCTCGACCGAGGAAACGGAGCTTGACGCGGCCCGGGGCGATGTCACGGGTGCCCTCGAACAACTGGACGAGCGCGGTGTCGGTGGTCACTTCGAGGACGCGGGCCAGGCGCTTCTCGCCGGTCTGGAGCTGGACTTCGGCCAGCTCGCCGTAGGTTACGCCCTCGACGGACTCCACCAGCATCAGCGGGCCGATGATGTCACGGACAGTCTTGTATTCTTTGGCCAAGGATCTTCCCTTTCTCAGACAGCGGTCAGCCGTTAGCGCGCAGCAATCAGCCGTGACCTGTCACTGGTCACTGGTTCTCGGTTCAGGCCTCCTCTTCGCTCTCGCCGCTGGGGGCATGCTTCTTCGTCGCAGCCGCTATTTGCTCTTCGACCTCGCTGCGGATCTGGTCCAGCTCGGCTATGCGCTCCTCGGGGATCAGCTTCGCGCGGGCGATCCGCTCGAGGACCGGCAGCTTCGTGAGCTCGTCCATATCGATGCCCGCGGCCAGGGCCTCGCGGCCCTTGTGGTGGTAGTGAAGAATGGCATCGAGCATCTTGAACTGCTTCTGGAGCGAGGTGTACGTGTCAACCTCCATGAACGCGTTCTGGTGCAGGAAGTCCTCCCGGATCATCTTGGCGGCCTGGAGGGTGGGGCGGTCGGAGTCGGACAGGGCGTCCATGCCGACCAGCCGGACGATCTCCTCCAGCTCGGCTTCGCGCTGGAGCAGGCTCGACGCCTCGGTCCGGTTCTTCTGCCACTGGGGGCCGATCGTCTCGGAGACGTGCCGGTCTACCTCGCCGCGGTACAGCGAGTAGCTGGTGAGCCAGTTGATCGCCGGGAAGTGCCGCTGGGCGGCGAGGCGGTCGTCCAGGCCCCAGAACACCCGCACGACGCGAAGCGTCGCCTGCACGACCGGGTCGGACAGGTCGCCGCCGGGCGGGCTGACCGCGCCGATCAGGCTGACGCTGCCGCGGCGTCCGTCGGACCCGAGGCAGATGGTCTTGCCGGCCCGTTCGTAGAACGCCGCGATCCGGCTGCCCAGGTACGCCGGGTAGCCTTCCTCGCCCGGCATCTCCTCGAGGCGCCCCGAGATCTCGCGCATCGCCTCGGCCCACCGGGACGTCGAGTCGGCCATCATCGCGACGTCATAGCCCATGTCGCGGAAGTACTCGGCCATCGCGATGCCGGTGAAGACGCTCGCCTCG
>JAPKZM010000228.1 GCA_026393775.1 Candidatus Aminicenantota bacterium | reverse complement strand
CATCACCATCTGCCATGGCTCGCCGTTCGACGAGGATTATTATGTGTTTTCCCAATTTGAGGCCGCCGAATCGTTCAAGTTCATGGAAACATCCGTTGCTTTTTTCGGCCACACCCATTTTCCGATCATCTATTTTCTGCGCAACGAAAAGATCGATATCGTGCCCTTGAGCGAGAGCATGCGCATCAAGCTGGACGCCAACACCAAGTACTTGATCAACCCCGGGTCGATCGGCCAGCCGCGCGACAAGAACCCGGCATCCAGTTTTATTATTTTTGATTCGGGCAAGCGGGAGATCAACTTCATCCGCTTCGCCTACGAGGTGAAGGCAACCCAGAAAAAAATCAGGGAAGCCGGGCTTCCAGAACTTTTAGCCAGCCGTCTGGAATCTGGCGTGTAGCCTGTAGGAGGGAATTGATGAAAAAGGAAGATGTGAAAAACCTGGTCGAAAAGGTGATCAATGAAAAGGTGCAGTTTTTGCTCAACCGCATTGACACGTTCCAGAGCAGCATGTTCAAGCAGATAGAAAAATTAAAGGATTTTGATGAACTGGTCCAATTCCGCATGCCGGATGAACTGTCCGGCCGTGACGATGACGCCGACGCCGCCGGCGCAATCCCTATCCTGAACGATTACGTGAAAAAAATAGCCGCGGCCAACAACCAACTGGTCCTGATCGGCGGCATCATCGACGGCATCAAGCATTTTTGCGACCGGGCCGCCATGTTCCTGCTGCGCGACGACAAACTGGTCGGTTGGAAGGGCAAGGGTTTTTCCGGCCGCGATGGCCAGATCAACGACGAGGATTTGAAAAAGGTCTTTTTCTCCCTTTCGGCCAACACGATTCTCAAAAACGTGATCGAGAACAGAAAAAGCTACATGGGTGAACCGGTCAGCAAACCCGATGATTTTTTGATCTTCAACCGCCTAGGCGGCGGCAAGCCGCAGAAGATTTTCGTCTTGCCTTTTTTCGTCAAGGGCAAGCCGCAGGCGGTCATCTACGCCGATTCAATGATGGATACTCCCATTCAGCACAAGGTCATTGAAATCCTGGCCACCGTCGGCGAGCTCAGCCTTGACATGCTGCCTATCCGGCAAAAATTTCTGACCAAGATTAAAACGCAGGAATTCGTCGAAGAAGCGGAAATGGAAGTCAAGTTCATCGAGCACGCCGACGAGATGGAAAAAACATCGGCGCCGGCCAAGGGCAACGACCCGGAGCGCTACGCCCGTGTAATCATCAATGACATTATCCTATATAATAAGAAACTGGTTGAAGACGGGATCAAGAACAGGAATTTGTACGAGGTATTGAAGGAAACCCTGCTTCAAGCCAAGGAATTGTACATGCGCCGTTCCAGCGACTTGCTCTATTTCGAAGAACAAATGGTGAAAATCCTGGCCAAGGGCGACCGCCAGGCCTTGAAGGGCTACAATTTTGAAGTTTACAGATAAAAGCCGACGTCTGAAATATACCCTGTTATTTGCTTCGGTCTTTGTTTTTTCTTTCATTACCGCCTTTTGTTTGACCGGGCTGGTGCAAGCGGAACTGCCGCTGCTACCCGCATCCACCATCAACCACAGGCAATTGTTCAGGAATTACCGCTTTTTGAATTTTTTCTTGTCAAGTGGACCAACCCGTCCGTTGAAGGAGATCGACCCCGGCGATCGTGACAATCCGCTGCTGGCAGCCATAGCCAGGCTGCGGCAAGCCGAGCAGCTTGTGGACGAAAAGAAATACGAGTTGAGCAGCGCTGCCCTGACCAAAATTCCCGGAGAATTTCCCTATATCGCGGCCCAGCGCGATGAACTCCAGCTTCGCAGCCTGTACGCCGTAAAAAAATTCAAGACCTATATTGTTTATCACGATGCCCATCACGCCAGCAGCCTGGAAACAAAGATCATGCTGCTCAATTGCCTGCTGCGGAATAATCAAGCCGCCCGGGCCCAAGAGGAATTCAAGCTCCTTTTCGCAAACCGCAACATCGCCTCTTTCCGCAAAGCGCTGCCCGCGGCGGCGTTGAGCGGTTTGCTCGGGCGCTTGGATGAGGATTTCTGGTCGGCTAAATTTTCATTCCTGCTGAAAACCGCCGCCAAAGCGGAATTCAGGCAGGAATTGCCCTATTGCCGCTACCGCCTTTTGGCCACGCTTTTCAAGGCGGAGTTCGCCTACCTGGGCCGCGACTATGTCCGCTCCCGGGCTTTGCTGCAGGGGGGGCTGGGTGAAAAATACCAGCCGTTCGCCGAGAAGATCCTGCTGAAAATCGCCCTGCGCTCAGACGCGCAAACGGATATCCTGGGACAGCTGCAGGCTATAGGCCGGGACTCGTCCCTGTATCCCGAACTGCTGCGCGAAGCGGCGCAAATCCTGCTCAGCAAGAGGGAATATGAAAAAGCCCTGCCCATGTACGCGCTGTATCTGGAACAATGCCAAGAGCCGGATGAAGAATATTGGAAGACCGTCTGGCTGCTGGCCTGGATTTACTACCGCCAGGAGCGCAAAGACCAGGCCAGGCAATATTTCCAAAAAGGCTGCCAGTCGCCCCTGCTCAGTTACCAGATCGCTTCGCGTTACTGGCTGGGCAAGCTAGAAAACAGAAAACCGCAGCCGAAGTCCCAGTACCCGTTTTCCTACTACACGGTCAGGGTGTTCCGCGACAAGTCCAAGTTTAAAACACTGAACCAGGCTTTCATCAGCTCGATCGATGGATCACCCAGCGCCCGTTTTACGGAGATCAGCGTCGATTTGAAGACTTTGGCCAAGTACAGCCTGTGGGACGACTGCCTGGAAACGATCCGCGCCGCCAAGAGCGATCCGCTGCTCAACCGTTCCGACCTGAACCTGTTGAAAATCAGCGAGTCGCTGATCGAATACCGACGGAACCGCTTCTACCAGGCATTTGCCAGCTTCCGCAACAATTTCAAGCATATCGAGAACGTGCGCCTGCCCAATTTCCTGAGCGGCATTTTCTTTCCCCGCCAGTACTCGGAATTGATCGCGGCCTACAGTCGGGAACATGCGGTCGACCCGTGCCTGGTTCAGGCCCTGATCCGGGAAGAGTCGTTTTTCCGGGCCGACTCGCTGTCGCCGGCCCGCGCCTTCGGCTTGATGCAGCTCCTGCACTCCACGGCGAACCAGGTCGCCAGCCGCCGCGACCTCAAGGTCAGGGCCAGGGACCTGTACGATCCGGAAACCAACATCAGCCTGGGGCTGCAGTACCTGAAAACGCTGCTGGACAAATACGACGGCCGCCTCTATTTGGCCCTGGCGGCCTACAACGCCGGGGTAGGGGTGGTCGACCAGTGGCTGGCCGATTTTCCCGACGCTACCGAGGAAGAGTTCATCGAAATGATCCCCTATTCGGAAACGCGCAATTATGTCAAAAACATCTTGCGCAACTATTTTTTTTACAGATATTATTATGAAACCGGCAAATCCTAATGGAGTTTACGAAAAGGAAAATGTAATATGAAAAAACGTATCATGCTTTTAATTTTAGTAAATCTCATTGTTTTGGCTTCAATAATTTTTTGCCAAAGCTCCGATTTGGTGGGGCAACAGATTCCTAAAGTGATCAAGCTGGATAGTGCTGGAAAAGATTACCTGCGTGTGCTAGCTGGACCGCCCGAGTCATCGACGATGCGTTCCGGTCTGGTTTTACTGGCTCCAAAAAAATCGGTTGGCAAGCACAGCACGGAGAAATACGAAGAATTGGTAATCATTATTGAGGGAAAAGGAGAAATGGCAATAATAGGGGGCTCTACACTTTTGTTTGCAAAGGGCGAAGTTGTTTATTGCCCCCCAAATACTGAACACAACGTTACAAATACCGGAGAAGAAAATTTAATATACCTTTACGTTGTCGCAGAAGCCAAAAACTAAACTACTCACCAAGGCGAATCGCTCTGCATTCTATTAAAAAGCGTTATGCAATAAAAATGTCTAAAGCAAAGCAGTAATTGAAATTCCTGTTTCCAGATGTTAAAATGACCATAAATGAGGAAAACAGCGTTATTAAACCGTTGTCGGGAAGTTGTATAATCCCGATAATAAAGGACATATAGGTTACAGGCACTACTATGAAAAAGAGTAAGGTCGGATTGATCTTCGGCGGGAAGTCGGCGGAGCACAGCGTTTCGTTGCTGTCGGCGAAGTCGGTTTGGGAGAACTTGGACAAGGAGCGCTACGAGCCCTTCCTGATATATATCGACAGGGCGGGGGAGTGGTGTCTGACCAGCAATACAGGATTCAAGGAAGAAGAATATAAAAAAGAGAAATTCCATTCCTTCATACCCTGGAGTTCCGACTGGGTGGGGGTCATGGATGCCGACATCTATTTCCCGATGCTGCACGGCCCCAACGGCGAGGACGGCCGCATCCAGGGGCTGTTCGAGATGGCCGGCAAACCGTTCGTGGGTGCCGGCAGCTTCTCATCGCAACTGGCCATGGACAAGGTCGTCTCCAAGCTCCTTTTCGCCCAGGCCGGGCTGAAGCAGGCTCCGTTCCTCCATTTCAGCGAGAACATCCATGAACAGATCGTGGAGCTGGTGGAGAAGAAGCTCGGCTACCCGGTCTTCGTCAAGCCCTGCTCGCTGGGGTCGTCGGTAGGCATCCGCAAGGCCAAGGATCGGGACGAGCTCCTGTCCGCCGTCGATCTCGCTTTCGCCTACGACGTCAAGATCGTCATCGAAAAAGCCGTCGCCATGCGCGAGCTCGAGATCTCGGTCATGGGCAACGACGAGCTCATGATCTCCGCGCCCGGCGAGCTTCTGCCATCGCGTGAGTTCTACGATTACGCGGACAAGTACCTGGACGGCAAAACCCAGTTCCGCATCCCGGTCCAATTGGGCGACAAGATCGAAGCGCAGGTCAGGAAGACGGCGCACAAGGCCTACCGCACCCTTTTCCTCAACGGCTACGCCCGCGTCGACCTCTTTTTGGAAAAGGAGAGCGACGAGATCTTGGTCAATGAGATCAACACCATCCCGGGATTTACCACCATCAGCATGTTCCCCAAACTATGGCAGGCGCAAGGCATCGGTTTCAGCCAATTGCTCGACCGCCTCATCGATTATGGATTCGATCATTTCGCACGGCGCAAGGAAAACCTAGATGCAGGTATTGGCCGTTGACTTCGGCAGCAAGCGCATCGGCCTGGCCGTGGGAGACACGCAAACCCGAGTGGCCACGCCGTTGCAGCAGATCCCGGCCCGCAACCGCCGCCATGTCCTGGAGGAGATCGTCAGGCGGATCGGGGAGTTCGAGATCGCGGCCATCGCCATCGGCTATCCGCTGAACATGGACGGCAGCCGCGGCCCCGCCTGCGAACGGATCGACCAATTCATCAACTTTTTGAGCAAGCGCATCGCGCTGCCCATTTCCCGGGTTGATGAGCGGCTGAGCAGTTTCGCGGCCGAAGAAATGGGCAGGGAAATCGAGGGCGACTTCCGCAAACGCAAGACCTTCCTGGACAGCGTGGCCGCGCAAGTGATCCTGCAAACTTATTTCGAACAGTCATGAAGCGACGATCTCGGAGGCGGCCCCTGAAGCGGTTCTTTTTATTCCTAGTTCTCATAATCCTGGCCGTCAGCGTCTGGCTCGTCTACCGTGTCTATCACAAGGTGTTCTATCCATACCAGGGCTTTGCGAAAAGCGCCGTGGTGCGCATCGAGAACGGCATGCCGGTCTCGGCCATCGGCAGGAAGCTCCAGGAGCAAGGAGTTATCGCTAGCGCCGAATATTTCACCCGCTATTACCGATTGTTCTTCGCCGACAAGAAACTCAAGGCCGGCGAGTATCTCTTCGATGGGCCCCTGACCATGCGCCAGGTCATTGAGAAGCTTGAGCAAGGCAAGGCCATTCTTTACAAGGTGACGGTCAAAGAGGGACTGTGGATCGGGGAAACGGCGCAGCTCTTCGAGGCGGCTGAGCTATTCCCGGCTGAAGATTTTATTAAGGCCAGCCGCGACACCTCCCTGATTCGCGACATCGACACCGACGCGGATGATCTGGAGGGCTACCTCTTCCCAGACACCTACCTGGTGCGCAAGGACATCACGGCGCGGGAAATGGCCGCCCTGATGGTTGATCATTTCCGGCAGAACTTCAGCAATACCTTCGTATGGCGTGCCCGGGACATCGGCTTCAGCGTGCGCCAGGTAGTCATTTTGGCCTCGCTGATCGAAAAGGAGACCGCCAACCGCGACGAGCGCTTCCTTGTCTCCTCGGTCTTCCACAACCGGCTGCGCCACAGAATGCTGCTCGATTGCGACTCGACCATCGTTTACGCTCTGAAAAAAGCCGGCAGCTTCGACGGCGACATTCGCTGGGACGACCTGAAGAACACCTCGCCCTACAACACCCGCAAACACCGTGGCTTGCCTCCGGGCCCGATCGCCAGCCCCGGCTATGTCTCGCTGGAAGCCGCCCTCTATCCGGAGAACACCGAATACCTTTTCTTCGTGGCCAAGGACGCCGGTTCCCATTATTTTTCAAAAACTCTGGCCGAGCACAACCGCGCGGTCAAAAAATACATCCTCGACAAGTAAAGGATAGTTGAATTGATCAGATTGCAGACGCGCAGCTTCGAAGGACTTGCCATACAGGTGCACGAAAATTCGCGCATTATTTTCGGATTCACCCAGGTCCATTTCACGGCGGCCGCCTTGCAGCGATTTTTCAAGCCGCTGCCGCTTGTATTCTTGAAGCAGATTCATTCGGCGCGGATCATCACGGACTCCGGCCGGCAACCCGCTGAATCCGGACGGCACAGATGCCAGCCGCTTAGCGAAGGCGACGGGTTATTCCTGGAAAAACCCAGGGTCGTAGCAGTGATCCAAACCGCCGATTGCGTGCCGTTGTTTTATTTTAACGACAATTTCACCGCCGGTGGAATCATCCACGTCGGCTGGCGCGGACTTTGCCAGGGGATCGAAAAGAACCTGCTGGCCCTGCTGCCGCCGGGAAGCATTGGCCGCTATTCGTTTTACCTGGGCCCGGCCATCGAAAAAAAATGTTATTCGGTAGGGGAGGAGTTGCCTCGTCTCTTCACGGCTAAGCCTTACGGAAGAACAATTTTCACCCCCGCAAGCAGCGGCAAATATCTAATGGATCTCAAAGAAGGTTTGCGCCTGTCGTTGATCGAATCCGGCATCAGCACCGATAGGATACAGGACTGTGGTATTTGCACCTATTGCTCCCATAACCGTTTTCCATCCTTTCGCCGCGACGGCAAGACCGGCAAGCGCATTTTCAATTTCTTGGCGCTAAAGTAACGTTGTGAGCTGATCGATCGCTGTGCTGAAGCTTTTTTCAACCTCCTGAGGCCCTATAGGCGACGAAAACAAATCCAGAGGCCCCCATTAGCTTTCAAAGAGGAGAGCGAGCTCAGAAGGGCATTTCAGGCCGTTTACTGGCATTAATAGAAAAAGTGCCAGAAACCGAAGCCAAAAACCCGTATCATCAATGTCGGATAAGATAGATTATGTAAACCAATACCAATTATTCATTAAAAATCAGAAAAATCCCTTATCTTGTTTTCCTTTATATCTGCGATCAGCTTTTCCAAAACCGAGATGATATTTTCCCTGTCAAACTTTTCCTGGCGGCAATGAAAATTGATTTTTATGTTTTTATCTTCTGAAACAAAATTGAACTTTATCGTTTTTAAATTCGTCGTCTTTTTCCTCTGCTGCTTGATCTTGTCGCGGGAAAATGAATTCTGATTATACTGCTCCAAGATGACCCCCATTTTAAGCGGGTCTTCCAGCTTGGTCAGCTCCAATAAAAAAGTTTTTGAGTTTATCCCCATTTCCAGGCATTTTTGACGTATCTCAATGGGTAGATCGGTGATCCTGAGCAATTCGCTCACCGTTACCCTTGACTTGCCTATTTTCACGGCTATTTCCTCGTGGGTATAGCCGTAAATTTCGGCCAGGGACATGATGGATTGGGCTTGCTCGAAAACATTCAGATCTTTGCGCTGAATGTTTTCCACGATGGAAAGTTCAAGCGCTTCGTTGTCCGGGATATCGTGCTCAATGCAGGGCACCTCGCTCAGGCCTGCCTGCTTGGCGGCCCTGAAGCGCCTTTCACCGGCGACGATCTCAAAATGACCATCTTTGGGCCTGACAATCACCGGTTCGATGATCCCTTTCTCGCGTATCGATTCGGTCAGCTCCTTCAGATCTCCCATGTCCTTGCGAGGCTGTAATTGGTTGGTGATGATTTTTTCTATTGGAATATTGCGGGTAACCGGAGTTTTTGTGCGCATGGATATTTCATCGACCAGATGGTAATCATGCTTCATTTTAATGAATTCGGGCAAACCAACTTTTTTAACCATTTTTTAATATTTCCTTAGCCAGGGCTTGATATTCGACAGCTCCCCGTGAATTCGGCGCAAAAGTGAAAATGGATTCCTTAAAAGCCGGGCTTTCTTCGAGGCGAACACTTTTGGAAATGATGGTCTTGAAAACCTTATCGGCAAACAGTTTGCGGATATGGCTTTCGCTGTCTTTGGCGATGACGACCCTCTTGTCATGCAGGGTGATCAGCACTCCCAGCAGCGAAAGGCTGGGATTACTCCGCGCTCGAACCTTTTCAAATGTCTCCAGCAAATCATCGGTTCCCTCAAGGGCAAAGTATGAAGACTGGATTGGAATGAGCAAATGAGTGGCGGCAACGAAAGAATTGATGGTTATCAGTCCCAAGGTCGGTGGCGTGTCGATGATAATGAAGTCATATTTATATTTAAAGGTATCAAGCTTGTCCTTTAGACGAAAATGGCCGTCGATCTCCCCTACCAGCTTGGATTCCAACTTGGCCAGCGCGATCGATGAAGGTAAAAGCGCCAGATTGATGATGTTTGTGTTTTGCACTACCGATTCAAAGGTTAAATCGACATTTTCCAAAAAATCATACAGTGAATATTTTTGCTCGCTTTTTTCCATGAAGGTCACGGTGGAGTTGGCCTGGGGGTCCATGTCGATGAGCAGCGTCTTATACCCCAAAAACGCGAAAGCCGCAGCCAGATTGATGGATGTCGTGGTCTTGCCCACGCCCCCTTTCTGATTGGCAATGGTGATAATCACGTTGATCTCCTTTGTGGTTGCATAATGATAAAAGATTGGATAAGGAAAGTCAAGACAAATCCATTCTTTAAAACAAGAAAGCAAATGGTGTTGACTTCAATGTCGACGCGTCGACATCAATGAAAAAGATCATCGGGAGGCAAAGACTTTGAAGAAGATTGGAATTCAAATGAAATTCAATTCCTGCGTCAATCTTTTTTTCAAGAACAATTCGTCGGAATCGTTCAGTCTTTGGCTGGACTTGCAATGGAATTTTATGAAGAAAGGGCGATAAGATTCAATGGAAACATATTTTGGATTGAATATTCGTTTATCAGAGGTCGTAAGTTTCTTTTCACGTAAAATTCGCTTGACTGTTTCATTCAATGCCGATATTTTAATTTTTGCAGCTAATTTTTCTGTAATGGCAACTGCCAGGTCAAACATCTGGAATATGTTCTTGCCGGTTTGTGCTGAAACGGCTATAATCGGGGCAAAATAGAGCGAATTGAACCTGGCCTTGGTCAAATCCAGGAATTTATTGCTGTTTGTCCCTTCAGCGAGGAGATCGGCTTTGTTACCGGCGATTATCACCGGTTTTGCGGCGCGAACGATCTTTTGGGCGATCAGCATGTCGTTTTGATCGATTCGCTTGCTGATGTCAATGACAAAAATGATGATGTTGGAATTGTCCATCTCTTTTTCTGCGCGTATGACTGCGGCGCTCTCTGTATCCTCGGCTATTTTATGAAGCTTGCGTATGCCGGCATTATCAACAAGAACAAATGTCTGCTGGTTGCGCCTTACTTCCAGGTCGACCGAATCACGGGTTGTCCCCGGCAACGGGCTGACGATGACCATATCGTTGTTGAGAATCTTGTTGATGATCGATGATTTTCCCACGTTCGGTTTGCCGATAATGCTGATTCGAGCGGTAACGCCGCCCCCTTGTGGGCTGGCCGCGGAGCTGAAATCGGATGCCGGTTGGCTGTCTACATGCAGGGTTTGGGATATTTTTTCGAAAAGGACTTCGACGCCAAGGTTGTGTTCGGCCGAAACGTGAATATAGTCGTTTTTCAACGCATAGTACGACTGCGGCTGCAAATAGGCATCGAGGTTGTCCACCTTGTTTAAAACCGCGATGATCGGTTTGTG
>JAPKZM010000171.1 GCA_026393775.1 Candidatus Aminicenantota bacterium | reverse complement strand
CCAACAAGCTGTTCAACCTGGCCGCCGATTACTCTTTCCACAAGGACCTGCTGCTTGACCAGAGCCAGGCCAACCCCCAGATCCGGCTGAATGTCAGCCCTTTCCGCCTTTACAACGGGCTGTTGCAGGTAAATTTCTTCTCCAGCTTCATCATCAACCAGCTGAACAACCGGGGCGTGCGCGACGACTACAGCAAGGCAAACATGGGCCTCTCTTTGCAAAGCGAGACGATCCAACTGGGCCGGGGGCCGGAGATGTCCTTTTCCCTGGCCGCCGAGCAACTGCTCGACGAGGACCCGGAGAACGATTTCACCTCGCTGGGCACCATCATCAGGTTCAGCCAGAGCCTGACCGATTTTGCCGATTTCAATTTTCTTTACAATTACCAAACCCGGCGCAAGACCGAGAAATGGTTCATCCAGGGAACGACCTCACAGGACTGGTCGGCGGTTTTGAAATTGAAGGAGAAGGCCAATCGTATCCAGGGCTGGGTTTCCCTGTCCTATGACACCAAGGCCGGCCGTTTCACCAGCGGTTTGCTCGATTGTTCGGTGGCCATCATCAAAAACTGGTATTTGCAGACCCAGATGAACTACGATTTTGTATTCAAGAACTTCAGCTATGACCTCTACCTGATCCGCCGCGCCGGCCGCATCATGATCCGCGGCTCTTACCGCTCGCTTTCCAAGCAATTCCTACTGGAAGTGCTGCCCAACTAGATGGACCAGCTGACTGTTTTCTTTATCGCCTGGGGCCTGGTGCTGATCGCCATCGGTTTCAGGATTCTGCTCAGCCATCTGCGCGGAGGCTGAAGGGTGAAAAAAAAGGATCAAAATTCCCGGCCTTTTTCCGGCCTTAGATCGACCCTGCGCGCTTTCCGCTACCGGAATTACCGCTTGTATTTCGGCGGCCAGGGCATATCGACGACCGGCTCCTGGATTCAGCAGGTGGCCATGGGCTGGCTGGTTTTCCGCCTGACCGGCTCCGCCTTTTACCTTGGCGTGGTGGCCTTTTTCGCCCAGGTGCCCGTCCTCTTCATGACGCCCCTGGCCGGCGTTTTGGCCGACCGCTGGGACCGGATGCGTATCATGCTGGTGGCCCAGACGCTGGCCATGGCCCAGGCTCTCATCCTGGCCTTCCTGATGTTCAGCAAGTCCATCGCTCCCTGGCACCTGCTGCCGCTGGCTTTTTTGCTGGGGGTGGCCAACGCCATCGATGCGCCGGCCCGCCATTCCATGATCGTGCAGGTGGTCGAACGAAAGGAGGACCTGGGCAACGCCATTGCCCTGAACTCGGCCATGTTCAATGGCGCCCGCCTGGTCGGCCCGCCCATCGCCGGCATCCTGGTCGGCCTGGTCGGGGAGGGGATCTGCTTCCTGATCAACGGCGTCAGCTACCTGGCGGTGATCTTCGCTTTGCTGGCCATGAAGATCGCCCCCAGGCAGCGGCAGGGGAAGATCATCGGCTTCTGGCCCGAACTGCGCGAGGGATTCGCCTATACCTTCAGGTCACGCCCGATCCGTCTGGTCATCACCCTAATCGCCTGGGTCAGCTTGGTCGGCATGTCCTATGTGACGCTGATGCCCGTCTTCGTCAGCCGGGTGCTGAACGGCGGGCCGCACAGCCTGGGGTTCCTCATGGGGGCCGCCGGCTGCGGCGCCCTGCTGGGCGCCCTGGTCCTGGCCGCGCGCCGGTCGACCGAGGGGCTGCAGAAGACCCTGGTCGGCGGCTCGCTG
>JAPKZM010000066.1 GCA_026393775.1 Candidatus Aminicenantota bacterium | reverse complement strand
ATGGCTTTTCGGCCGGCGCCGATGTCAGGGCCGTGGATGTGAAGACTTCCGGTTTCGCCTCCTCCTACCGACTGCTGGTGCAGGGGCAGGACCTAGGGCCGCTGCGCCTGAGCGTGGGCGGCAGGCATAACGTGGCCAATTCGCTGGCTGCCGTCAGCGCCGCACTGGAAGTGGGGGTGAGTCTGGAAACCATCCGGGCCAGCCTGGAGAATTTCAGCCTGCCCGAAAGGCGTTTCCAGGTCCTGCTTGCCGGCCCATCGCTCCTGGTCATCGATGATTATGCCCATCATCCCAGCGAGATCAAGGCCACGCTGAAAACGCTGCGCAGCAGTTCTTGCCGCAGGGTCATCGCCGTCTTCCAGCCCCACCGCTTCACCCGGCTGCAGATCTTGATGAAGCGGTTCGCCACGGCATTCCGGGCCGCGGACATCCTGATCATTACCAAGCTGTATTCCGCCAACCAGAGGGAGATCCCCGGGATCAACAGCCCGGTCCTGGCCGATCACATCCGCAGCCAGGGGCAGGAAAATGTTTTTTACCTGGATTCGTTCCCAGAGATCAGCGAGTTCCTGCGCCAGCAGCTTCGCGACGGCGACGGCCTGGTTTTCCTCTCTGCTGGCAACCTAACCCAGCTGGCTCACGATTTCGCCGCGGAAATGGAGGCGCAGAAAAAATGAACGATATGCGCAGCCACTCGTTGAAGTTCGAAGCCGAGTTTTTCCGCAAGAGCAACAATCTGACGCTGACGCGCGAAAAAAAAATCCGTTCGATCCAAATACGGACAGCACATGTTTTGCTGCTGCTGTCAGTCACATTGCTGGTCGGTTTCATCGTATATAAAGCGTCCGTCCTGCTGCTGGAGTGGGATATGCTGCAGGTTCATTCCTTCCGCTTGCGTCAGCAGCCGGTTTTTGAAGGTGAAAGGGTCCAGGAGATCCTGAAGCGCTGCAGCGGGAATATCCTGGCCCTGGACCTGAAAGAACTGCGCGCCCAGCTGCTGCGGTTGCCGGAAATCGAAGACGCGGCCATCAGCCGCGTGTTGCCCGATACCGTCGAAATCGGCTTCACGCTGCGCCAGCCGCTCTTTTATTTAGCCCGGAACGGCGTCTTTCAACTCCTGGACGCCAGCGGCCTGGTTTTGGGCGAGCGCAGGGCCATGCCGGCAGGGCTCATTCCCATCCGTGCTGGCGATGGGCCGGTTCCGGCGCAAATCGCCATGGCGGCGCAGGAATTGCTGCTCCTGCGCGATCAAATCGAATATGTCGCCTTTCATGAGCCCTATGGCATCGAGTTGAAATTGCGGAGTGGCTGCGAAATCTTTTATCCGGGCGCAACCGATTTTTCAAGGAAAATAAACCGCTACTACAAAATCAAGCCGCATCTGGCTGCGGATGGCTCGCTGATCCGCACGGTTGATCTGCGCATCGCCGGGCGGATCTATCTCGGCTTTAACGATGAGCCACAGGGGGAGTTATGAAGAACAATTATCTGGTCGGTATCGATATCGGCACCAAGAAGATTTGCACGTTGATCGCCCAGATCAAATCGGACGGGAAGAAAGAAGACGTGGAAATCATCGGTTACGGGATTGCCGAATCCAAGGGCCTGCGCAAGGGGGCCATCGTCAATATGGAAGAGACGGTCGAGGACATCAAGCGATCGATCAAGGACGCGGAATTGACGGCCGGGGTGATGGTCGAATCGGCATACGTCAACATTTCCGGCAAGCACATCCAGAGCATCAACGCCAAGGGCAGCATCAATATCACCGGGCGCAGCAAGGAAATCTCGCGCGAGGACGTGGACCGGGCCATCACCCACGCCAGCGCCATCATGCTCCCGGGCGACCGCTCCGTACTGCATGTTCTTCCCCAGGAGTACATCGTCGACGCCCAGGACGGGATCAAGAATCCGGTGGGCATGGTCGGCACGAACCTGGATGTCTATATCCACATCATAACCGGGTCGATTACGGCCACCAAAAATCTGCTGCTGTGCTTGAAAAAGGCGAAGATCAATGTCCTGGGCATGGTGCTTTCACACATCGCTTCCGCCGAGGCGGTCCTGACCCCGGATGAAAAGGAGCTTGGGGTCCTCTCCATCGATATCGGCGGCGGCACGACCGATATCGCCGTTTTTGAAAAGGGGGCCATCAGTTTCTCGGGGACGATCCCCTACGGCGGGGACAATTTCACCAACGACCTGTCGATCGGCATCCGCACCGCCATTGACCGCGCCGAAAAGATCAAGCGCCGCTATGGCTGTGCCCTGGACCCCAACCTGAAGGATGAAACCTTCGAAGTTCCGTCGGTCAGCGGCAAAAAGCCGCGCCAGATCTCAACTTCGCTCTTGATGAATATCCTGAAACCGCGGGCGTTTGAGATTTTTGAAATGGTCAAGATGGAGATCGAAAAGGAAGGCTTGCAGAATTCGATCAATGCCGGCGTGGTGATCAGCGGCGGCACGGCCTTGTTGGACGGCATCCTGGACGTCGCCGACGGGATTTTTTCCATCCCGGTGCGCATCGGCTCTCCGTATGGCATCGGCGGCCTGATCGACAAAGTCAACACTCCGGAGTTCGCCACGGCGGTAGGCTTGATCAAGTACGGTTTCAACGACATGAAAGACAAGGGAATCCTTCGCAATAAACCGATCAATTTTACCCAGAAAATCAAAAATTATTTTGGAGTGTAGGAGGCGTATATGGACGATGACATTAAAATTCTTTATGGCCGCGAAAAAAAACGGGGGGCCGTGCTGAAGGTCATCGGCGTGGGCGGCGCCGGGGGCAATGCCATCAACCGCATGATCGAGGAAGACCTGAAGGGTGTCGAGTTCATCGCCGTCAATACCGACATGCAGGTTTTGTCGACCATCCAGTCTCCTGCCTTGAAACTGCAGATCGGCGACAAGATCACCAAGGGGCTCGGGGCGGGATCGAATCCCGACATCGGCGAGCAGGCGGCGCTGGACGATACCGGATCCATCATCGAGGTGCTGGAGGGCGCCCACATGGTCTTTGTCACCGCCGGCATGGGCGGCGGGACAGGTACCGGGGCATCGCATGTCATCGCCAATCATGCTTCCTCCATGGGCATCCTGACCGTGGCCGTGGTCAGCAAGCCCTTCCTCTTCGAAAAGGAAAAAAGGATGCGCGTGGCCGAGGATGGGATCCGCAAGCTGCGCGAGAACGTCGATGCCATCATCATCATCCCCAATCAAAAGCTGCTGGAATTGGGCGATCCCAATATCACCTACAAGAACGCCTATAAAAAAGCCGACGAGGTTCTGCTGCAGGCCGTGCGCGGAATTTCCGATATCATCAACAGCACCGGAGCCCAGAATGTCGATTTCGCGGATGTCAAGGCCACCATGGTCGGCAGGGGCATCACCCTGATGGGCACCGGCGAAGCCAAGGGCGAGAACCGGGCCGAAGAAGCCACCAAGCGGGCCCTGAATTCCCCGCTCCTGGACAACCTGGCCATCAACGGCGCCACCGGCATTCTGTTCAACATCACCGCCTCCTCGACCCTGACCCTGGCTGAAATCGAAAAGATATCCGATCTGATCACCCGCAACGCCGATGCGGACGCGACCATCAAGTTCGGGGTGATCGAAGACGAAAACGTCGGCGATACCCTGCGCATCACCGTGATCGCCACCGGCTTCAAGGAGGCCAGGAGCGAGACGCAGGCGCGCGGCAAGACCCCGCCGGCCAGTTTCATCTCCCCGGAGCCTTCCTACCGCCAGCCAACCCCGGCCCAGCCTTTTCTCATTCAAAGCCGCCCGGGCAGCAGCGTGGACGTGGGCAAGTACGTCAACGAAGGCACCATGCCCAACATGACCCATGGCCCGGAAAATTTCGACGATCCTCTCGACGTGCCGACATTCCAGAGGTTGAATCCGATCAGGAAAAAATAAATTTCGCCGACGAAAAGGAGTATTACTGGTGGTAAGGGTGGATAATTTGTGCTACCCCTTCCTTCCCACTTTCCATCCTTCCTGCCCCACTAGAGCTGAGGCAATCAAACACCCCCAAACAGGCCGGCGATGGGAATAACCTTAATCCCATTCATTTCCAGATATTCTGTTCCGAGATAAAATAGAAAACCCTTTGTTCTCTCTGGTGCATGGCTGACAAACTCCCGCAAATGGCTTATATCCCTTTTGTCGAACGTTTCGCTGGATTTGATTTCGATGGCATGGACAATATCCCCGGCTTCAAAAATACAGTCGATCTCCCTGCCGCCGGAGTTTCGGTAATAATATAGCTGATCAGCCTTAATGGTTCCGAGTTTGCGGCGCTTTTCCAGCTCGGCAATGACGAAGTTTTCCACCTGCTGGCCAATGCTCACCTGCTGGTTCATGGCGGTGATAATGCCGGTATCGCTGAAATAGATTTTGGCTGCCTTAATGAAGCGCTTGGCCGGGCCGTACTGGTAGCCGTACAAAGGGAAAGTGAGCTGCGTCTGGGTCAATATATTCAAATATTTTCTGGCGCTGGGGTAGCTCAGGCCGGATTCCCGGGCCAAGCTGGAAACCTCGACCAAAGAACCGAGCGAGCGAACCAGGTGGTGGAATATGGCCAGCAAACCGGCCCCATGTTCGATGTTGCCCAGCTGCAGCAGATCACGGATGAAATAGGTGTTTTTATAGTTTTCGAGGAGTTCGAGTTTGTCGGCTTCTTTTTCGCAAGACGCTATTTCGGGGAATTGGCCGTATTTCATGGCCGTCGCGGTTTTTCTGCGGGCGACCTGTAGTCGCGGCGTTTGCAGATGTTCGCTGAACAAAGCATGATCGGCTTCCCCATCCTCCTCACCCCAGCAGAGAGTGGGCAAAGATTGAATGTGGATTCGTCCGGCCATGGAGTCGGCAGCCGCGTCGAGCAGGCCCAGCGTGCTTGAACCACTAAGCAGGAACTTGGCTCCCTGGTTGTCGATGGCGTACTTGACCGCCACGGTCAGACGCGGGCAGCGCTGAATTTCATCGATGATGGCATTTCCCCCCAAACTTTCGATGAACCCTTTCGGGTCTTTGTTGGCCCAGTTCAACAAGTCATAATCGTCGAGCGTGGCATAACGGAAGTCGGGAAATCGGGTCTTCAACAAGGTGGTTTTTCCCGCCCGCCGTGGGCCGACCAGTAAAAGCGATTTTTTTCGGGATAATTCAAGCCATCTGTTAATCATGTTTTAATTCTATCATGGTTATTTCTAATGTCAAGTTATAAAATAGCATTCATTTTAGGCTGAACTGCGGGGTTCGCTTGCATGACTGGATTGAAGCATCGGGAAATTATTGAAATGCCAATCTTTTCCGATTTGCACTATATGTCAATGTCCCTCGACGTGCCGACATTCCAGAGGTTGAACCCGATCAGGAAAAAGTAATTTTTGCCGGCGAAAAGGAATATCCTTATTCCACTTTCAGGGATTGAAATTCGCATGCTTTTCCCATAAAATAATTCCATGAGAACAGGAGAGTTCGCTCTGGGGCAGGAATCATGATCCCTGTCGATTGCGTCGTAAAAAATATCACTCAGCTGGTCAACCCGGGCTCCGACCGCTTGGTGCGCGGCAATGAAAGCGATCGCCTGCGTGTGCTTGAAAATACGTGCATCGCGGCGCGGGAAGGAACGATCCGCTTCATCGGTTCCCCCAGGGAATTGCTCTCCCAATGCCGGCTCCAAGCCGGCGGCATTGAAATCGACGCCCAAAGGTTCGTGGGCTTGCCCGGGCTGGTCGATCCGCACACCCATCTCCCCTTCGCCGGAACGCGCCAGGACGAATTTGGCTTGAAGCTGAGGGGGGCCAGCTACCAGGAGATCGCCAGCCGCGGCGGCGGCATCAAGGGCACGGTGCGCAAAACCAGGGCCATCAGCCGGCAGGACCTGGTCACGGTTTGTCAAAAACGGCTCGACCTGATTCTGCTCAGCGGCACCACCACCCTGGAAGCCAAAAGCGGCTACGGCCTGGACAGCGCCACGGAGTTGAAGCAGCTCGAGGTTTTGAAAACCCTGGCCGC
>JAPKZM010000102.1 GCA_026393775.1 Candidatus Aminicenantota bacterium | reverse complement strand
TGGGGATCATCAAGCACGGCGCCAAGATGCTTTACGCCTATTCCGAAGCCACTGTCCCCAAGCTCACGGTGATCACCCGCAAGGCGTACGGCGGGGCCTATATCGTCATGAGTTCCAAGCATCTGGGCGCTGACGTCGTCGCCGCCTGGCCGACGGCCGAGATCGCCGTCATGGGGCCGCAGGGCGCCATCAACATCATTTTTAAAAAAGACATTGCCGAAGCCGTGGAGCCCGAAACGGTCCGCGAACGGCTGATCATGGAATACAAGGAGAAGTTCGCCAACCCCAGGGAACCGGCGGCCTACGGCTACGTGGATGACATCATCCTGCCGGTCGAAACGCGGCCTTTCCTGATCAAAAACCTGGAAGCACTGGTCAACAAGTCGCAGAAGCTTCCCCCGAAAAAACACGGCAACATCCCCCTGTAAGGAACGGTCATGAAAGAGAAAGTATTGATTCCGACCCGCGGGGTCATTGCCCTGGATATCATCAATTCCCTGAACAGCATGGGCATGGAGACCCTGCTCATGCACTCCCCCGAGGATTCGCTGAGCCTGCCGGTCAAGCTGGCCGACCGCAGCTTCAAGTTTTATTCCTCGCGCCTGGAGGACAGCTACCTGGACGGGGAGGCCATCCTGGAGAAGGCTCGCGAAGTCCGCGCCAATTATATCCACCCCGGCTACGGGTTCCTGGCCGAGAACCCTGAGTTCGCCAAGCTCTGCAGCGACAACGGTATCCGCTTCATCGGCCCCGAAAGCAGGGTGCTGGCCGCGGTGGAGGACAAGATCAAGCTGCGCGAGACCGCCGCCGCCCTGGGGCTGCCGGTGTTGAAATTCTCCGAGCTGATCAGGAGTCCCCTCGATTTCGAAGCCTGTGGCGGCGATAGCGATTACCCGATCATCATCAAGCCGTTGAAGGGCTCGGGCGGCCGGGGCATCCGCGTGGCCGACTACCGGCACGACGCCCAGGAGCAGGTGGCCAACCTGCTGAAGCGGGAGGAGAACCTCCGCAACGGCATATTTTTCGAACAATTCCGACCCTACGCCCACCATATCGAGATTCCCTTTTTCCGCGATGTCAAGGACAACATCCTGTTCCTGCCCGAAATCGAGTCGTCGATCCAGCGCCGTTTTCAAAAGCTCTTCCAGGAATCGCCTTCGCCGAACATCGACATGCGCCTGCGGGCTTGCCTCTACGATCGCTGCCAGACGCTGCTCAAGCAGATCAATTACGTGGGACTGGGCTATGTCGAGTTCATCGTGGAAAACAACGAATGCCTCTTTTCCGAGATCAACCCCACCTTCCAGATCAACACTCTGATCTCCGAGGTGCACCTGACCTCGAATTTCCTGAAGAAGCAGGTGGTGATCTCGCGCGGCGAGCTGCTGCACGACGTGCACGGCGTCAAGATTATCAAGCCCAAGCACCACGTGCTCCTGGTCTCGCTGATGGCCGAGGATCCCTACAACAACTTCCTCCCCTCCACCGGCCAGATCAGCCATTTTTTCCACTACTCGACCATCCGCAACGTCTTCAAGACCACCCTCTACACTGGGGCGCGGGTGACGCCGATGTACGATCCCTTCATCGGCAAGATCCTGGCCTACGCCGTCGAGCGGCCGAACGCCATCAACGACATGCGCATCTTCATGGACAACATCATCATTCGCGGCATCCGCACCAACCTGGTCTTCCTCAAGCACCTGCTGGAAAACGAAGAGCTGCGCAAAGGCGGCACCATCATCGATTTCCTGCACCTGAAGTTCGACTTCAGCAAGTTGAAGAATACCGAGGAGGAGGCGATCATCGCCGCCGCCCTGCTGGCCGCCGACTTCCACATCGACAACCGCAAGAAGGACTACAAGACCAAGCTGGAAAAGATGAAACAGCCCGGTTTGCTCAAGCGGCTGTTCAGCCCCTATTGAGGTGAAGGATGAAATACAAGTTTCACGTGGATAAAAAAGTCGTGGAAGCCGAGATCGCAAACAGCGCCACCTTCCACTCGCCGACCGAGATCAAGATCGACAATCGCAAGCTCGAAATCCTGATCGGCGAGGTGAAGGACGAGGAGGTGCTCTCGTTCTTCGTCGACAACAAGCTGCACCAGGTGGAGTTCGTCCGCGACGAGAGCGGCTACCCCCAGGGCATCTATGTCGACGAAGAGTTCTATTCGGCCTCGCTGCTCAAGATCGACCGCTTGTTCATGTACAAGGAAAAGCCGGTCAGCGCTTCCAAGTCAGGCTTGGTCAAGAGTTTCATCCCCGGTTACATCAAGAAGATCTATTTTCAGCAGCATGACCGGGTCGAAGAGAACGACATTGTTCTGATCCATGAGGCCATGAAGATGGAAAATGAGATCCGCGCCCCGAAATCTGGATTGATCAAAACGCTGGGAGTGCAGGAAGGAGACAATATCCTGGCCAATCTCCTGCTGTTCGAGATCGAGTAGCTTCCTTTCAAATTGGTTTCAGCCACGATGCGTACAGCGGATCACCTGCCATGAAGCCAAAAAGTTGTTCGGAATCACCCCGGCCCCAGGAGCGGCAAACCGTTCCATACCACCTCGGCCTGGGCTCCAACCTGGGCGACCGCAAACAGCACATCGAAGCGGCACTCGCCTTCCTGCAAAATTGCGGCCGGGTGATGAAAAAGTCGGCCCTCTATGAAACCACGCCGCTGGGCATGCCCGGGTCCGGCCCGTTCTACAACATGGTTCTGGCCCTGGAATCGTCGCTCTTGCCGCGTGAGCTTCAGGTGGCATGCAAGGAATACGAGGCGGCGCAGGGACGCGACCTGGAGAATTCCCATTACCGGGACCGCGTAATCGACATCGATATCCTGCTGGCCGGGGACGCGGTCATCAATACCCCGGAGTTGACGGTGCCCCACCCGCGCCTGGCCGAGCGCGGTTTCGTCCTGGTGCCCTTGTTCGAGATCGCGCCCAAGCTTGTCCATCCGTTGGAAAAGGTGACGGTAACGAGGCTCCTCTCGCGTTTGAAAAGCTCGGAAAGGATCAGGCGCCTGGATTGGGATTTCAACCGGGCTTGAAGTTTTCCAGCTTGCGGATGTGGGCCTCGTTGCCTAAATTTAGATTTTCAAATAATTTTTTGATCTGCGGATCATTGACCTGCAGGAAAAACGTGCGATGTTTTTCGACCAGCATGATTTCGAGGTCATGGGCCAGGTTAAGCAGATCGCTTGCCTTTAGTTCCTGGTGCTTCTGGTTGAAATAGCTGAGCACCGTGTCGACGTTCTGGACGAATTCGGAAATTAGTTTTTCGGCGTCGGGGGTTTCCGCGAAAGCGTCCTTGCTTTGCAGGAAAATATTCTGCATCAGTTCGATCTGCTTGTAATGCATTTTTTCTTCTTCGGCCAGTTCCGTGAACAGATCGAACAGCGCCGGATTGGATATGGAAACGCTCAATCCGATCCGTGAGTATAAGTCACCGATGCGTGCTTCGGCAGCCTTGAGCAGGTAAAAAGTTTTTTCCAGCGACATTCTTTTCAGACCCGCTATTTGCTGCGGGTGATGTACAGGTAGCGTTTGACCTTGTTGGTCGGCGTCTTCTCGAAAGGCTCCGGGTGCTCGAGGATCTTGCTGATCTGCGAAAAAGCCGGCAGCTGGGTGTTGATGCGGCCGCGGGCCTGCTCCAGGATGTCTTCGGTCAGCTTGCGCGCCTCGGCGTCGTTGAGCTTGTTGCGCTCGAATTCACGGTCGAGGACGTCGTAGTCCAGGTAAGCCTTGACCAGCAGCTTGCCGTTGCTTTCGAAGACGACGGCTTCCTGAAAATAGGGCTCCTGCAGGATCTTCTGCTCGATGGCCTCGGGGTAGATGTTCTCGCCCGACGGGCCGATGATGACGTTCTTGCAGCGCCCCTTGATGAACAGGTAGCCCTCGTTGTCGAAGAATCCCAGGTCTCCGGTCTTCAGCCAGCCCCCTTTCAGAAAAACCTCGGCCGTGGCGTCGGGGTTCTTATAGTACCCGGACATGACGATCGGGCCGCGGACGATGATCTCACCGATGCGGGTCTGGGCATCGGGTTCGTGGATCGCCATCTCGATGCCCGGGATGGGCTTGCCGCAAGAGCCTACCTTGACATGACCGAAGGGGTTGATGGTCATGATCGGGGCAGTCTCGGTCATGCCGTAGCCGGTCGAGTAGCTGATGCCGGCGTCGCGCAAGAAAACCTCCACGTCCTCGTTGAGCGAAGCCCCGCCGAACATGAAGAAGCGCAGCTTGTTGCCGAACGATTGGACCAGCTTCCGGCCGGCCACCTGGTGCAACTTTTTGCGGAAAAAGGCCAGCGGGTACAGTTTGTTGATGATCAGCTTCCCCTGGATCTGAGGCAGGATTTTCTTGCGGAAGATCTTGTCGATGACCAGCGGTACGGTCAGGACAGCGGTCGGTTTTACAATTTCCATGGCCGCCAGGAGCTTTTGCGGCGTGGGCAAGCCGCGCATGTAATAGATGCTCGCCCCGATGGCGATCGGGCAGAGCATGCCGCCGGTGGCCTCGAAGGTGTGGGCCAGAGGCAATATGGAAAGGAAGCGGTCGTCGGAGCTGATCGGGAAGCGCTCGATGCCGTTGACCACGTCGAAAACGACGTTTTTATGGGTGAGCATGACCCCCTTGGAATGGCCGGTGGTGCCGGAAGTGTAGATGATCACCGCCAGGTCCTCGGCCTCGGGCCCGGGGATGTCGCTGCTGGTGTCGGCGTCGGCGGCGCTCCGGGGCCGGCCGCGCTTGAACAGGGCCAGCGTCTTGCCGATGAAGCCGGTGCGCGGCTTTTGCCGGTCTTCGAAGGTCATGGTTTCCAGGTCGCAGACGAATTTGAGGGTCGAATCGTCCATCCCCTCGAGCTTCTGGCGCTGCTTCGGCTCGATGAAGATGCCCTGGGACTCGGAATTGCGCAGGATATGGCGGGTGTCGGTATCGGGGAAGCCGGTCAGGATCGGCACGGCTACGGCGCCCATGGAGGTGAGGGCCAGGTAGGCGATCACCCAATTGGGGCAGTTCTCGCCCATGATGGCCACCCGGTCGCCCTTGTTGATGCCGCGGGCAATCAGGGCGCCGGCGGCGTCCTGGATCTGCTGCTTCAACTGCAGGTAGACGATGGGCTGCTCTTCGACCGTGGCGATGGAAGGCAAGCTGCCGTATAGATCGAAAGTCCTTTCCAAGAGACACTTTACCGTCAATTTTTCCAGTTCTACGATCATGAGGGCTCCTTGCCAAGGATAGTAATTAAATGGAAAATGATTGTCAAATGAAAAGGGTGTACGATTTACGGCGGACGGTTTTTCGGCAAGAGAATTGAACGAGCTGTCGTGACAGGTGGCGGGGATTATCAAGAACGAGGTTCGATCGCATTTGAATTTCCGCAATCCGAGTCGTATAATCGGGGCGTAGTTGAAACTGATTTTCCTGTCAAAAAAATGGAGGAAAAGATGAAAAAATCATCTGGGCGGTTTCTTTTATTCGTGTTTATTGGATTGCTTGTCTTCAACGTGTCGGCCGAAACGGAAAAAGCGCTAAAAGATGTCGTGATCCCTTTCGAACTTGCGGACTATGTAATTCTGGTTAAATGTAGAATCAACGATGCGCAGGAATTTTATAACTTCATTCTGGATACAGGGGGACTTACGGTAATTGACAAAACATTGGCCGATGAATTGAAACTGAAACAACTTGGGCCGCAGGCGAAAATAAATACTCTCTACCTGGGAGAGTTTGCGGTTGAGAAAGTGTTTGTATTTACTAACTTCGATTTGCAACCGTTAAGATCTTCTTATGGAATAGATGTGCGCGGGATAATTGGCTCTGATATCCTTGAAGATTATATCGTGACCATTGACTATGAAAAGCAGCAACTGGTTTTATCCATGGACATGGAATCGCTGGCTTTTGAGAAGCAGAGTAACAAGGCGGGATACTTTTTAAAATTTACCAAGCACCCAATTAATCATGCTCCGATGATCACATGCAGGCTGAATGGCAATATAGAGGTGGAAGCCATGATTGATACGGGGCAACCGTATCCGTTGGTGCTCCCGCTGAAAGAACTAGCAAGGACCGGGGCAATAAAACAGAAGAGCACCCTCAAAGCGAAAGGGGTGGTGGTCAAATGGCCTGGAACCATATCCCCCGATAATTTCCTGGCTCGATTGAAGTGTTTTGAAGCGGACAGGTTGAAAATCGATAATATAATAACTGTTTTTGCGGAGCTGCCGGCCTTGTTATCCGTACCCCTGCTGGGCGGTGACTTCCTATCCCGGTATCTCATAAAAATTGATTATCTGCATGAAGAAATTTTGCTTGACCCCAAGACAGGATTTCAAGGTTTGGATCATTCATTCTCCACTGGTTTGCATCTGGAGGAAAATGGCGAAAATCATTTGCTGGTTCGGGGGATTTGGGAAAAATCTCCGGCTGATCGTGCGAAGATCCAGGTTGGGGACCTTATCCTGGAATTTAACTCAAAAAAAGTCACTCCCAAACTTCACAAAGATTTATGGCTTCTTCTGAACGACGATAAGATCAAAGCGGTTGAATTGCTGATCGGAACCAAGGAAGGCCCTCGAAAAATTCTTTTGAAGAAAGAAATTCTTATCTAGCCCGGGTCGTCCCTACCGGTTCTTGAAAATATCACTGAAGAAATAGACCGGGATGGGCAGGCTTTCTTTCAACTGCATGTAACAACCGGGACATGACGTGACCACGGCACCAACGCTCGATTCATTCAGCTTTGCCGTTTTTTTGTTTAGTATTTTTTTTGATGTGGCGGGGAATCCGACCTTGAAGATGCCGCCGAAACCGCAGCACAGGCCTGAGTCGTCGTCGCGGAAGCGCTCGCCGAACTGTTCCAGGAAGTGGCGCGCCTCCTTCTGCAGCTTCAGCGACTTGAGGTTGTGGCAGGGATCGTGATAGGTGAACGGGCCCTGGAACTCCCGGACGAAATTTGGGTCGATTTTGGCCTCCGGGCAGTGCTTGAACATGAATTCGCTCAGTTCCAAGACCTCCCTCCCCGGCAGATCGTAATATTTTTTAAAGGCCAGCACCCCGGTCGAGCAGGGAACGACCAGGTATTTGAATTTGTAAGCGGTGAATATTTCCCGGTTTTTCCTGGCCAGGGAGGCAAATTTATCACTCCACCCCTGCGATAGATAAGGAAAACCGCAACACTGCAGCTTTGGCGGGAAAGCCACCGTCAGCCCCTGCTTTTCGAGCACGTTTTTAATGCCGGCTATTTTTTTGGGATAGAAATACGTCAGGACGCAGCCGGGGAAAAGCAGCACGTCGTAGACCTTTTCCCGCTCACGGCTGACGAGCATTTTCAGGTCGATGCTCTGGAAAGACGGCAGGAAGAGCTTTTTTTTCAAAGGGGTGCGCGCCAGCAGCCTGGGCAGCCAGAGCGCCCGGCGCAGGACATGACCCTGATAAAAAAAGAGAAGCATCTTTTTCAGCCAGGGGATCTTCCGGCCGCCGGAGACGAGGTTGCGGTAGGAGATCATCAATGAATTGAATTCGACGCCGTTGGGGCAGGAGCTCTCGCAGCCGCCGCAGACCAGGCACTGGTAGAGCAGGGAACGGTTGCGCCGGTTAACCTTCAGCCGGCCGTCGTCGACGGCCTTGATCAGGTTGACCTTGCCGCGCGGCGAATTCGGCTCGCTCAGTTCGACCCCGTAAACCGGGCAAGCCGACTGGCAGGTGCCGCAGTCGGCGCAGAGGCGGGTGATTTCAGCGAGCGATTTTTCGGCCATGACCTTCCATTACAGCCCAAGGCGGCGTTCCCGGCTCAAAGAATGGTCCCAGCCGAGTTGGCGAAAATCCCCATGTTGCGGAATTTCATATAGCGCTGCTGCAAGAGGGCGTCCGGATCGATTTCCAGAAGCTCACGCAGGGTTTGCAGCAACGTTTTTTTCAGCCGCCGCGCCGTTTCGGCCGGGAATTCATGGGCGCCGGGGTCGGGCTCGGGAATGATGCCGTCGATCACCTTGAGTTCCTTCAGGTCCCTGGCGGTGAGCCGCAAGGCCTCCGCGGCATCGGCGGTCCGGCCCGTGTCCTTCCAGAGGATGGAAGCGCAGCCCTCGTGCGAGATGACCGAATAGATGGCGTTGGAAAGCATGAAAACTCGGTCGGCGACGGCGATGCCCAGGGCTCCGCCCGATCCCCCCTCGCCGGTCACGCAGGTGACGATCGGCACCCGCAAGCCCGACATTTCGTAGAGGTTGACGGCGATGGCCTCGGCCTGGCCGCGCTCTTCGGCGCCGATGCCGGGATAGGCTCCGGGGGTGTCGATCAGGGTGATCACCGGCCGGCCGAAACGTTCCGCCTGCAGCATCAGGCGCAGCGCCTTGCGGTAGCCCTCGGGGTGGGCCATGCCGAAGTTGCGGCGGATGTTTTCCTTGACGTTCCTTCCCTTCTGCTGCCCCATGATGGTCACCGGGATGCCCTCCAGAAAGCCGATGCCGGCCACCATGGCCGGGTCGTCGGCGAAACGCCGGTCGCCATGCAGCTCGATGAAATCGTCGATCAGGGCGTCGATGTAATCCCGGGTCGTCGGCCGCTTGCCGTGCCGGGCCAGGCGCACCGTGTCCAGCGCCGTTTTCATGGTCGTATCCAGTTCTTTCATGATGGCCCCATCTCTCGCTAGTTGAAATACTGCGGCCGCCGCGTGTACGGCCGGCTGCGGTGAATTTTTAAAATGGTCACAATGGTCTTTTTCAGGTTTTTCCTGGGGACGACGATGTCGAGCATACCGTGCTCCAGCAAGAATTCCGCGCGCTGGAACCCTTCCGGCAGTTTCTGGCCGATGGTCTGCTGGATGACCCGGGGTCCGGCAAAGCCGATCAGCGCTCCCGCCTCGGCAATGCTGATGTCCCCCAGCATGGCGAAGGAAGCGGTCACGCCGCCGGTGGTCGGGTCGGTCAATACCGTGATCAGGGGCATGCGGCTTTCGTGGAGGCGGCGGATGGCGGCGGCGGTCTTGGCCATCTGCATCAGCGACAGGATTCCCTCCTGCATGCGCGCCCCCCCGGAAGAAATGACCATCAGCACCGGCAACTTGTTCAGCGCGGCGTATTCCAGCAGGCGCGTGATCTTTTCTCCGACCACCGAACCCATGGAAGCCATGATGAAGTTGGGTTCCATCACCGCCATGGCGGCCGGGTAACCGTCGATCTCGCCGACGCCGGTCATCACGGCTTCGTTAGCCCCGGTTTGCTGCGTGGCCTGGGCCAATTTGGATTCATATTTCGGAAAACCGAGGGGATCGAGGCTCTTCAGGTTTCCGTCAAGCTCCTGGAACGAGCCGCGGTCGCACAGCTGTTTGAGCCAGGTCGGTGCGTCGAGGCGGAAATGGTGCCCGCAGCGCGAACAGACGAAATAGGCGTGCTTGAAAAAGGAATAGAAATGGGTGGTGCCGCACTGCTGGCATTTGACGAACAGTTTGGCAAGCATCAGTGATCTCCCTTGGCGGCCAGCATCTTGGCGATGAAGCTGGTCGTGTAGTTGCCGCTTAAAAAATCCTTGTGTTGCAGCATTTTTTGGTGAAAAGGGATCGTGGTCTTGACGCCTTCGACGACGAACTCGCGCAGGGCCCTCTTCATGCGCGCCACCGCATCCTTGCGGTTGTCGCCCCAGACGATCAGCTTGGCGATCATCGAATCGTAGTAGGGCGGAATGGCGTAGCCCGGGTAAACCCCCGAATCGACACGGACACCCGGCCCGCCGGGGACGATGAACTGGCTCAGCGTGCCGGATTGCGGCAGGAAATTGCTTTCCGGGTCCTCGGCGTTGATGCGGCACTCGATGGCGTGCCCCGTTTTATGGATCTGCTCCTGGCTCAGGGAGAGCGGCTCGCCGGTGGCCACCAGGATCTGGTGCTTGATCAGGTCGGTCTGGGTGATCATTTCGGTGACCGGGTGCTCGACCTGGATGCGGGTATTCATTTCGATGAAATAGAAGGCTTTATCCCGGATGTCGTAGATGAACTCGATGGTACCGACCGAATCGTAGTGTACCGATTGCGCCGCCCGGACGGCGATGGCGCTCATGGCCGCCCGCGTCGCTTCGTCCAGAACGGGTGACGGAGCCTCTTCGAGCAATTTTTGATGGCGGCGCTGAACCGAGCAATCGCGTTCGAAAAGATGGACGACGCGGCCATGCT
>JAPKZM010000281.1 GCA_026393775.1 Candidatus Aminicenantota bacterium | reverse complement strand
GATATCTTCGTTATGCGTGATGCGTTATGCATGATGCGAAAAAGCCAAAAATCGAATTATTTAGAAGGTAATCTTTTTTTCTCATAACGCTTTACGGAACTCTGTAATTTCGTTCACGCATCACGTAGTGGATGATCACTTCCGTTCCAGCAAAGATATGTAAAACAGGTCATTGTTCAGGTCCGAAGGCAATAAATAACACCCGTATGCAGCCTCTTTCAGCCGAAACCCGTACTTCTCCAGCACGGGCGCGATCGCGGCCGGACGCAGGCCGCGGGCAACGGCGATCTTTGCCGTGACCCCCTCGCTCTCTTCAGGTGTGAATGAGCAAACGGCGTACAACCAGCGGCTATTCGGGAATCGTTCAACCAGGCTGGCCAGCATGAGCCGCTGCTGCCGGGCATTTTTTTCGATGATTTCCAGGTTGAGCTTGCTTTTCAGATCGGGATTCTTGCGCAGGGTGCCGCTGGCCGTGCAGGGAGCATCGAGGATCACCAGGTCGGCCGCCTCGTGTCCGGGCGGATATCTAAAGATATCGGCCACGAAAGGGGAAATGGTCTTTAGCTGCAGCCGGCGGAGGTTCTGTTCGAGCAGGCGCATGCGCTGCGGGCTGACATCGCTGGACCAGATCTGCACGTCGGGGCGCAGGCAGGCCAGGGTCAATGATTTGCCGCCCGGGGCCGCGGCCACATCGCAGACCGTTTTTTTCGCCGTCGCCGCGGCCAGCAAGGCCACTGCCTGGGAACCGGCGTTCTGGACATAGAATGGACCCAACTGCCCCGACTTTTCCAGCACTTGGCCGGTGGCCGCGGTTTCGAAGCAGTCCAGCTGCGGCAATTCGCGGCAGGGGATGCCGGCAACGGACAGGGTTTGCCGCGCCTGGTCCATGCTCATCCGGGCTGGATTAAAACGCAAGTGAAAGACCGGCTCACGATCCAGGTAGGCCAGGTCAGCTTCGCTGGCGGCGCCGATCCGCTGGAGCCCGCTCACCAGGACCGGGGCAATGGAGTATTTCAGGCTTGGATCCGCATTCCGGGCCAGCTTGTCCCTGACTTGTGGAAGGTTGCGCAGGAGTTCGCGCAGAACGGCATTGACGAAGGGTCTTTCCTTTTTCGCTGCGGCGTTCACCGTTTCGTTGACCACCGCGTACTCCGGGTAGGAATCGGAGAAGAGCAGCAGGAAAACGGCGATTTTCAGCAGGGCGTACACGCTCGGAGCGGGAGCCTGGCGCTTGTTCTTCAAGAAAAGACCGATGACGTGTTCCAGGACGATGTCCTTGCGCACAACGCCGTAGACCGTTCTCGTCAGAGCGCTTTTGTCGTCATCGTGATAGGAATCCAAAAAACGGGTCAGCAGCAGGCGCAGGTTGGTTTGCCGGTCCTGGTAATAGTCCTGCAGGACGCGGGCCGCCGGCTCGAGAAAGTTCATGCCAGTCGCGCGGGGAAGCGATTGCCCAGTGAATATTGCCAGGGGCTCATCTCTTTTTTACCCTCGGGCTGGATGGCGGTGATTTCCAGTACTGAGCCTTGGTTGCAGGCGACTTGAAGAACCCGGTTGTCCAGGGACAGAATATCACCAACTTGGGCCTGGTGAATCCTGCTGCCGGCGTTGGCATGGATGATCTTGATCAGTCTGCTTCCGTCGCGGAAGAATAATCCCGGCCAGGGAGTGAAAGCCCGCAACTTGTCGGCAAGCCGCCGCGCCGGCAAGTTCCAGTCGGCCAAGCCCTCATTTTTTTTCACTGGCGGGGCCAGGGTGGCTGAGGAATCATCTTGTGGCCGTTTCTCGATCCTGCCGGCAAATAGTTGCTCCAAAGTATCCAGCAGGAAAGGGGCGGCGAGTTCGCCCAGGCGCTGCTGGTACGAGGCGCAGGTGTCAACGGGCAGAATCATGACCTCTTTTTGCCCCCAGATGTCGCCGGCATCCATGCGGCCGCTGATTTCAAAGATGGTAATGCCGCTGCGCTCTTCGCCGTTCTCGATCGCCCGCTGCACCGGGGCGGCCCCGCGGTAGGCCGGCAGCAGGGAAAAATGGACGTTGACGGTCTTGAAGCGCGGCAGGGTGTGCCATGCCCGGGGAATGAACTGACCGTAGGCCACGGCCACGGCAACGAGCGGCCGGCCGCTGCCGATGGCCATGGAAATTCCCGTTTCACGCAGGGAAATGGGTTGGATCATGGGGATATTATTTTCCAGGGCGAAGCGCTTGACCGGTGAGGTGAGCACTTGCCGGTTGCGGCCGCCGCGGGCGTCGGGCTGGGTAACGATCAATGACAGGTGGTGATGCTGGTGCAGTACATGGAGTATCGGCAGGCCGATGGCCGCGGTACCGTAAAAAACAATGTCACCATTGGCCACTTTTTCTCTTCTGGCTGATCTCTTTTCTGATCAGGGTGCGTTTCAGGCTGGATATGCGGTCCACGATCAGGATGCCGTCCAGGTGGTCGATCTCATGCTGCAGCACCCGGGCTTTCAAGCCATCGAGTTCCAGGCGCAATTCCCGGCCGTCCAGGAGAATGGCCTGGAGAAAGACCTTGGCGCTGCGCTTGACGGACAAGGAATAGCCGGGAACCGAGAGACAGCCTTCCTCGCAGATTTCAAAACCCTCGGCGGCGGTGATCTCCGGGTTGATGAGCACCAGCAGTTCTTCGGGAATTTCCCCGACCGAGGTATCCACGGTGATCAAGCGCAGTGATTCTCCGACCTGTGGGGCGGCCAAGCCGATGCCCGGGGCCTGGTGCATGGTCTGCACCATGGCCTTGGCCAGTTCGGCGATGCGCTGATCGATGCAGGTGACGGCCCGGGCCTTCACTTTGAGCGCGACGTCGCCGTATTTCAGGATTTTCAAAGCGGCTTCATCCACGCGGCTATTATATTTTCCCGGCTTTAACGTGTCAATCTTTCACTGATACATCAATCTTGTGATCCCCCCTGCATCCCCCCTTGCGCAAGGGGGGAAATATAAAATCAAGTGATACATTTTGCAGTTCTTTTTAACAGCTAATTCTCAGTTTTACCCCCCCTTCTTAAGGGGGGTGCCGTAGGCTGGGGGATAAAAGCCCAAAATTGCAAATTAATCATTAATATGGTATAGATTCCAAATTATCGGTCAGGAAGCCGATCTTCATGGGAGTCGTCGTGTCCAGAATCCATCTGCTAGCTGAACAGGTGTTTCGCAAGATCGCCGCCGGGGAGGTGATCGAACGGCCGCTGTCGGCGGTCAAGGAATTGGTCGAAAACGCCATTGACGCCGGGGCCAGCGCCATCACGGTCGAGCTTATTGCCGGCGGAAAACAATCGATCCGGGTCGAGGACAACGGCAGCGGCTTTGCCGTTGATGACATCGAGATCGCTTTTCAACGCCATACGACCTCCAAGTTGAGCCAGCTTGAGGATTTGGATCGATTGCAAACCCTTGGTTTTCGCGGTGAAGCCCTGCCCTCCATCCTGGAGGTGGCCGAAATTGAATTGTTCAGCGCCGACAATGACCTGGGGCGGGGCTGGCATTGCCGCTTTCGCAATGGCCGGCTGCAGGATAAGGAAGCCTGCGCCTATCGGCGTGGCAGCGTCGTCATCGTAAGCCGCCTTTTCGCCGATTTCCCGGTGCGCGCGAAGTTCATGAAAAGCGACCAGGGGGAATTGCGTCCAATCACGGCTTTCTTGGAAGTGACAGCCCTGGCCCGCCCGGGTATCGCCTTTTTCCTGCAGCACAACGGGCGGAGCGTTTTTTCCTACCCGGCCGCCGCCGATCTGCGCGAACGCATCTATCAGATTTTCGGCAAGGAATTCATGGAGGATCTGCAAGCCGTCGGATTTATAGCGGGGGATTACCTGCTAAGCGGTTTTGTTTCAGCCCCCCAGACCGGAGTGAGCGGCAAGGGCCGGCAATATTTCATTGTCAACGGCCGCCCGGTCAAGGAAAAGACCATTATGGCCGCTTTTAACAATACCTTCCAAACTTACCTGGAGAAGTCGCGCAACCCGGCCGGGATCCTCAATTTGACCATTCCCCCCGGGCATATCGACGTCAATATCCACCCCATGAAGCTGGAAATCCGCTTTTTGGACAGCAGCCGGATCTATCAATTTATAAAAAACGCTATAGAAGGGGCCATGGGCCGTCCCGGTCCCGAGCGGCAGATGAAGGGAATGGCCGGAATACCCGGTCTGCCCGGCGCCTTTCCCCATGAGCCCGGCTTTGTCCCGCCCGATAGGGAAAGAGCGACCAGCGGCGACGTTGGCTTTGTCTTCAATGAACCGACAGCATCCCAAGGCGACGGTTTCCGGGTGCTGGGCCAGTATCTGAATTCCTATATTGTGGTGGAAAAAAGCGACGAATTGCTGATCATCGACCAGCACAATGCCCGGGAAAGGGTGCTGTTCGAACGCCTAAAGGCCGGCTACCAGGCCGGGAACGTCGTTTCGGCCCATGCCCTGTTCCCGTTGCTGCTGGAGTTGTCCCCGGCCGAACACCTGGCCCTGGATGAAGAAAAGCTGGTATTTTTCAAAATGAGCGGTTTTGATATCCGTTTGCTCAGCGGCGCGGCCATCGAGATCAAGGCTTTCCCGCAATTCCTGGCCGAGGCCGAGATCAAGGAAACGTTTCGCGCGGCGCTGCAGCAAATGCCAGGGGACGACTTGCCGGCTGAAGAGCGACTGCTGGCGGCCATGGCCTGCCGCAACGCCGTCAAGGCCAACCAGCGTTTGCAGCCCGAGCAGCAACGCGTCCTGGTCAAGGACCTTTTTGCCTGTGAAAACCCCTATCTCTGCCCCCACCGCCGACCGATCATCATCACCTTGACCCTAGCCGACATCGAGAAGCAGTTGAAGCGTCGCTGAGCCTCGGAAGGCGAAATTGAAAAAGGATCCCGGTCGAAGCATGGACCCGGCCAGGAAGCTTGGCCAGTGGTTCACCCGCCATGGCCGTGACCTGCCCTGGCACCGGCGGCGCGGCTTGTACGCCATCTGGGTTTCCGAGGTCATGCTGCAGCAGACCCAGGTGGACCGGGTGGTCGAGGCCTACCGGCGCTTCATGGAGCGCTTCCCGTCCCTGGAGGTCCTCGCGGCTGCCGCCGAGGACGATGCGGTGCACGCGTTCTCGGGCCTGGGCTACTACCGCCGGGCCAGGCTCCTGCACGCCTCCGCCCGGGCCGTCGTCGAGCGCGGCGGCTGGCCGCAAAGCGCCCGGGAACTGGCCAGGCTCCCGGGCTTCGGTCCGTACACGAGCGCCGCGGTCGCAGCGTTCGCGTTTGCCGGCGGCGAGCCTCCCGTGGACGGCAACGTCGCCCGCGTCGCCGCGCGA
>JAPKZM010000001.1 GCA_026393775.1 Candidatus Aminicenantota bacterium | reverse complement strand
TGAGGACCCTGATGGAGGTTACTCCGGGCGGCGGGGAATAATCTTTTTCGTGAACGACGAATTTTGCGCCCCGGTCGACTGCTTCTTTTATATATGCATGACCGTCGAGCTTGAGACCGCTTACGGCCACAAACAGGCTGTCTTTCCCACAATTTCTTGAATCATAGCAAATGGCTGAGACTTCTCCTGAAAGGACTCCAGAGACCCGGATGATATCGATATCCTTTATCACAGCCTGTATTTGCACATTGGTTCCTCAATAGCCCGTGCTGAAAGCTACAGCGCAGGTTCGATGATTACGTATGGGCGTGCCGGGCTTAGGCTCCTGACTCACTGCCCAGCCAGTCCCAGCTACTTTTATATCAAGCCCTTTTTCCCTCGCCTTTTTCAGTACGTCTCTCATGGTCATTCCGGTAAAATCCGGCATGAACGGTTCATCCATGTCATTTTCCATATCGGTGTGCCTGCTTATTATTTGAGGTGCAGACACGAGCTTTAATTTAATACTGTTCGTTTTCTCCTCTTCAAGAACGTGGAAAGGAGCTTCCTTAATATCCGTTTTGAAACATGTCAAGATCTGTTCGCCGATATTTTTGAAAACGGGAGCTGCGGCCACTCCGCCCCACTTATCCCTCTGAGGTTCGTCGAGCGTCACCAGCATTGCAACCTGTGGATCATCGGCTGGGAAGAATCCCATGAAGGAGGTGCGGACCCTTTCTGAAGAATAGACACGTCGGGAAAAATCGAACTTTTGGGAAGTTCCCGTTTTACCTGCCACGGCGACATTCGGAATCTGAGCCCTCTTGCCGGTTCCGTCGTCATCTCCGACTACATCCTTCAGGATGGCCGTAAGTCTTTTTGCCGTTTTCGGCGATACGACCTGTCTCACAGGGGTGGGTGCGACTTTCTTGATAATCTGTCCCTGCTTGTTGACAACTGCACGTACGATATGGGGCTTCATCAGCATGCCGTCATTTGCTATGGCAGAAAGGGCTGTGATAAGCTGAATAGCAGTTACGGAGATGCCCTGGCCGAAGGCAATGGTTGACGTATCAACCCTTGTCCAGTTTTGCTGCGGCCTCAAGAGTCCGCTGACCTCGCCGGGAAGATCGATCCCCGTCTTTGATCCGAAGCCAAATTGTTTAATATAGTGGTAGAATTTTTCTTTCTTCAGCCTTTCGGAGATCTTCACGCATCCGATATTGCTCGAATACTTCAGCACATCGTGAAAAGTAAGAGACCCGTACCTTTTCTTGTTCGCCTCATGGAAAGTCCTGTCTGATACCACATATGTTCCATTTTCACAGTTAAACCTGTCCGTTTCCTTGACTATGCCTTCCTCGAGGGCGCCCGCTGCGAGAAAGGGCTTGAAGGTTGAGCCCGGATCGAAACAATCAGTTATGACCTTATTTTTTCCTTTGCCGAGATTGTAGCTGGAAAATTTGTTTGGATCGAAGCCCGGTTGATCGGCGAGGGCGAGTATTTCTCCAGTCTTGGGGTCCATGACGACAACGAAGCCGCCCTTTGCGCCTTTCGCCGTAATCGCTTCCTGCAGATTCGATTCAACGATATGCTGGATGCGGCTGTCGATCGTCAAGATGAGATTATATCCCTCTTCCTGTTGCACGACAGGTTTTTCAATCCGTGGAAACAATCGGTTTCCCCTGGCATCCCGCGCCCAGATTAGCTTTTCCGG
>JAPKZM010000317.1 GCA_026393775.1 Candidatus Aminicenantota bacterium | reverse complement strand
CCCACTGGCAAAGAACGATCCTGCTCATCCTAGCATCACCCTGCACAACATTCCCGAAGGACTGGCCGTGGGCGTGGATTTCGGCGCGGTGGCCGCCAACCTGCCATCGGCCACGCTGGCCGGCGCCGTGGCCCTGGCGCTGGGCATCGGCTTGCAGAATTTCCCCGAAGGCATGGCCGTGTCGATCCCCTTGCGCCGCGAAGGCCTTTCGGCCAGCCGCAGCTTTTTCTACGGCCAACTGTCGGCCGTGGTCGAACCGCTGGCCGCGGTGTGCGGAGCGGCCGCCGTTCTGCGCCTGCGCGCCATCCTGCCCTACGCCCTGGCCTTTGCCGCCGGCGCCATGATCTACGTGGTGGTGGAGGAAGTGATCCCCGAAGCCCAGCGCGAGGAAAATTCCGACATCGCCACCCTGGGGGCGATGGTCGGCTTTGCCGTGATGATGTTCCTCGACGTGGCGCTGGGGGGATGAACCGGGGCACGTGTGAAAAACACCTACGATCCGCTTTTAATCTACGACATGTTCGATCGCGCGGGTTTCAAGATCCTGCGCATCGATCAGTTCGACACCGGCAACTATGCCAAGATCAGGGCCGAATTGAAATACGACCGGCTTAGCGTCACCCAGTTGCTGGAGATCGCCACCCGGCTCATGACCCTGGAAAAGAATGAGAACCTGGAGATCCAGATCGTCAATATCGACATGATCCATAAAAGCATGCGCGTCGATATCATGACCCGGGAAGAAGAGGAAACGATCTTTCTGCCGAAGTGAATCCTATTCCTGCCACACCAGGTCCACAGTTTTTTCCCCGTACACGCTGCAGAATGCCCGCACCTTGACCGGATCCCCATTTTTCAAGTGTTTTTCGTTCAAGGCAAAAATTTCTTCCTGGAATTCCTTAGCCTGTTGACGCTCGTAGGTTTTTTCGGCAATCGGCTCATTACCCAGGAAAACCGTAATTTTTTTAACATAATGGTTTTCCGGATTAGAAACCTTGTGCCAGACTTTGACCGTCAAAGCGGCTTTTGCCCCATCATAGCTCAAATCAATGGACTTGGGCGGATGGGCGTTCAATAAAAAAGATGAAAACAGTAATAAAAAGAAAACTTTCCTCATGATGTTCCCTCCTCGACTCCTCATTTGATAAAAAAGAGCATCAGCAGCCCATACCGGCCGCTAAAAAAGTTTTGATCCATACGCTTATCTCCATGGCTGAAAGCTAGCACAGTTGCCGGTTACTTTCAAATCAAAGCAGTTGAGACAGCTTGACAAAAAAGCGGACTGCGGTCATAATTGCATTTCAGACAAATAGACAATCATGATAGCGGATGTGGCGCTGCAGCATCTGCTGGCAGCACGGAAAAATCTGGCAGATGTCAACGGGAGGGAGCGTTTGAGCGCTCCGCTTCAGCGCTGCCGGGGAAAGATCTGCCGGCGGCAAATCCAGCCACGAAGGAGCAGTCCATGAACCAATCCACTGTTTTTCAATATGGCCAGGAGCATCTGACCCCGGCCATCGCCCTGGCCATCGCCGACGGCCATTGCCGTGGTGTGCTGAACGATACCGCCCGCGGTCGCATCGAAAAGAGCCGACGGCGAGTAGCCGAGCTGGCGGCTAGCGAAGCCGCGGTTTACGGGATCAATACCGGTTTCGGCCCGCTCTGCACCACCCGCATTTCGCCCGAAGACACGCGCGCCTTGCAGCGTAACCTCATCATGAGCCATGCCAGCGGCATGGGAGAACCAATCCCGGCGCGCCTGGCCAAGCTGATGCTGATCCTTAAAGCTCACACCCTCTGCCGAGGCAATTCCGGAGTGGCCATCCCGACCGTGGAACGCATCATCTGGCACATCGAAAACAACGTGATTCCACTTGTCCCCTGCCAGGGCAGCGTCGGCGCTTCCGGCGATCTGGCTCCCCTTTCCCATCTCTTTCTGCCGCTGATCGGTCTCGGGTTGATCCAGTCCGGGGCGGAAGCCCGCCCGGCCGGCAGACTGCTGGAAGAAAAGGGACTGCCGCCCATCCAACTCGGGCCCAAGGAAGGGTTGGCCTTGATCAACGGCACCCAGTTCATGGCCGCTCATGCCGTGTGGGCGGTGCGGCGGCTGCAGCATTGCCTCGACCTGGCCGATATCGCCGGCGCCATGTCGCTGGAAGCACAGGCCGGATCCGACCGTCCGTTCCTGGCGGAACTGCACGCCCTGCGTCCTCATCCGGGAGCCAAACTGGTGGCTCGCCGCTTGTCCGCATGGCTGCACGGTTCGCAGATGGTCGAGAGCCACGCCGGCTGCGACCGGGTCCAGGATGCCTATTCCCTGCGCTGCATGCCTCAGGTGCATGGCGCCTCGCGGCAGGCCTGGGCCCATTTGCGCGATGCGGTCGAGGTGGAGATCAACGCTGTGACAGATAATCCCGTCATTCTGGAAAACGGTGAAGCCGTCAGCGGCGGCAATTTCCACGGTCAACCACTGGCCCTGCCGCTCGATTACGCCGCCCTCGCCGCCAGCGAATTGGGCAACATAGCCGACCGGCGCGTTTACTCGCTGCTGCACGGCAATGACCAGGGCCTGCCGGCGCTGCTGCTGGCCAAGACCGGCTTGCAATCGGGATTCATGATCTGCCAGTACACCAGCGCCGCCCTGGCCAGCGAAAACAAAACCCTGTGCTTCCCGGCCAGCGCCGACAGCATTCCCACTTCGCTGGGGCAGGAAGACCATGTCAGCATGGGCTCGATCGCGGCTCGCAAGCTGCATCGCATCCTGGACAATTTGGAGCGCATCCAGGCGGTAGAATTCACCTGCGCCGCCCAGGGCATGGATTTTCGCCGCCCTTTGCGCAGCAGCGAGATGCTGGAGGCCGTGCACGCCCGCATCCGCCTTGGGATCACCCATGCCGAAAACGACCGGGTATTCGCCGATGACCTGGCATGCGCCGAGGGCCTGGTGCGCGACGGCAGCCTGCTGACCGTGGCTCGGCAAAGCGCCCTGGAGAACGGCATCGACCTGAACGGAGATGATCATGAACGATTCGCCAGTGATTGATATGCCGCGGTCCAATCTGTATTTTCTGCCGGAGGACAACTAAAATGGGACAGCCATTCACACACTCATTCTTATTCATCTGGGTCATTCTGCCGGCGCTGATCTTCCTGGCCCGGATTGTCGATGTCAGCCTGCAAACCATCCGCATCGTTTCTATCGCCCGGGGCATCCGCTGGCTGGCGCCGCTGGTGGGTTTTTTTGAAGTACTGATCTGGCTGCTGGCCATCGGCCAGATCATGAAAACGGTTTCGCACCCGGTGGCCTACATCGCCTACGCCGCCGGTTTCGCCACCGGAACCGCCATTGGCCAGATTCTGGAACAGCGCCTGACCCTGGGCATGGTGATCGTGCGCATCATCACTCCCAATGACGGCCCGGAATTGTGTCAAAGGCTGCATGACCTTGGTTTCGGGTTCACCGCGATCCCGGGCCGCGGCGCCGCCGGGCCGGTGGAAACGATCTTCACCGTGGTCCGCCGCCAGCATCTGCAGCACGTGCTGGCCGAAGTCCGCGCTACGCTTCCCGACGCCTTTTATTCGGTCGAAGAAGTGACCAGCGCCAGGGAAACCGTTTATCCGGTCGGTGCAAAACGCGATCCGTTCCGCCTGTTCCGTTTGTTCTCCAAGAGCAAATAATTGTTCAGGCGCCCCGGCCCGCAGCCGGAACCGGGGCACCCGAATGAGGAGGATCAAATCCAGAAATCTTCACCTATTTTTTCCAGGTGTTTTTCGATCTTCACTTTCACCCGTTCCATTTTTTCATGAACCCGATGCAGGGCCTCATCGATATGAGGCATGTCAGGCAACGGCGGGAGCTCGATATCCAATTCGGGGATGTCGGTGCCCAGGTCGGAATTTTCCAGCCAATTGCCGCCCTTGTCCTTACAGCCCCGGAAAATGCGCATGATGCGCTGGCGATGGCTAAAATCGGGTTCGGCTTTGAGCGTCTCCTTCTTGCCGTGGCGGACGACCGTGACGGCGATCACGTCGCCTTTTTTCAAATCGGCCAGGATTTCATGCACGGTGTCGGCATCCTTGACCGCCTTTTCACCCATCTGCACGATCACGTCGCCGGCCTTCAGCCCCGCTTTTTCGGCAGGCGTATCCTTTTCAACGCGGACGATCAGCGCCCCTTCGTCCGTTTTAACGCCGAAATATGGAGCCAGGTCGGGATTCAATTCCTGCAGGACTACGCCCAAATAAGCGCTGGAACGAAAAATACGCGGCAGCTTGTAGCTTTTCCAGTCATATTCCTTGCCATGCTCGCGCTTGCCAAGCTCGGCGCTCACCTCGAGCGTTTTTCCTTCACGCCATAAACCGATCTTGACCGTGGCCCCCGGCGCCAGTTCAGCGATAATGTCGACCAGGTCCTGGGGGTTGCGAATCTTTTCACCGTTGACCAGCTGGATGACATCGTCTTCCTTGATGCCGGCCTTGGCCGCAGCGCTCTCCTTATCGACGCTCATTACTTCCACGCCGATCTTGACGCCAAGTTTTTCTTTCTCGGCGCTGTCCAGGCCTTGCACCGATACGCCAAGGAAGCCGTGTTCCGGTTTTTCCCCGGCCAGCAGGGTAAAAGTCCCTGCCGCCAGCACGGCCGCGGCCAAAAACACCTGCCGCCAGCCGATGAGTTTCTTTGCTCTATCCATGAAAACCTCCTGTTTGAATCGCATTTCACCCTATCAGATGCCAGAAGGTCTAAAAAAGTTTCAAAAAAACCGGCTACTCTGTCCTCAGTCGTCCGCCGACATTTTTATTTCCCGCTGACGAATTGCCGAGCGTAATATTTGGCGGTCAGTTTTTCTCCCGTGGCGCGTTCGATCATCTCGTTCCAGGGCCAGCGCATGCCGGGCTTGAAAACGAACTCGGTCAAATAACGGCCGACTTCGGGCCGGCCGGCAAAACTCTGGCCCTCCACAGCATCGCTTTTCAGCACGGCGCCGGCGATATGGTACAAGAGCTGCGAAGCCAGCAATTCGCCCAACAGGTAGTTGTGGTAGT
>JAPKZM010000278.1 GCA_026393775.1 Candidatus Aminicenantota bacterium | reverse complement strand
ATGCTGACTGCAATGCCTTCCGGTACGTCCTGGATGCCGATGCCGACCGCCAGGGCAACCGCACCGGCAAAGGCATAACCGGGCAAGCCGGCTCCCGCGGCCCCAAAAGCAACCCCGATGGACAAGCCCTCGGGGATATTGTGCAGGGTTATGGCAAGCACCAGGAGGGCACTTGTCTGGAGCCGGGTCTTGATGCCTTCGGCCTTGTCCAGGCTCAGGCCGCGATGCAGGTGCGGCAGGAGCTTGTCCATCAGCCACAAAAACGCCCCGCCCAGCAGAAAGCCGATGAGCGCCGGAAGCCATTTTGGCATTGGTCCGCCAGCCGACATGGCGATGGACGGCGCCAGCAGCGACCAGAAGGAGGCGGCGATCATCACTCCGGCGGCGAAGCCGAGCATGCCGTTGAGCAGGTGGCGGTTGAATTCTTTTTTGAAAAAAACAGCGGCGGCGCCCAGGGCGGTCACCCCCCAGGTGAACAGCCCGGCCAGTAGCGCCTGCAAAACGGGATTCAATCCGCCGAAAGTTTCGCTCATCGGTTTTTCTCCATTGCCCGCTATCCCAATTCTACAAAGAATCGTCGTCAAATTCAATGCGGACGCCATACGATTGACTTTAGGCGGAATTTGACCCAAAATAGCCAGCCGAGGATGCCATGGCCAAGATGAAACGCAGCGGCCATTTTTTTGTTTATATTCTCCGCTGCCGGGACGGGACGTTCTACACCGGCTACACGCCCGACCTAACCCGCCGCCTGGAGTTGCACAATTCCGGCAAGGGTGCCCGCTACACGCGCAGCCGCCGGCCGGTCGAGCTCGTCTGGTGCAAAGAGTACCGATATTTCAAGCGCGCTTTCTCAGCCGAACTCAAGATCAAAAAATTGACCCGGAAACAAAAAGAACGCCTGATCGGCTTTCGGTCAGATTGAATTAATTATTTTAAATTTTTTTGTTCCAGGTCGAGGAGGAAGCGCTTGCGCCACAGACCGCCGCCGTAGCCGGTCAGCTGCGCGTTATCGCCGATCACGCGGTGGCAGGGGATGATGATGGCGATGCGGTTGTCGCCGTTGGCCCGGCCGACGGCGCGCACAGCTTTGGGCTTCCCGATCATGATCGCCTGCTGTTTGTAAGAGCGGGTCTGGCCGTAGGGGATCGTCAGCAGCGCCCGCCAGACTTTTTCTTGAAACTCCGTGCCGTCCATGACCAGGGGCACCTTGAACTCCCGCAAACGGCCCTGGAAATAAAGGTCGAGTTCGCGGCGCAGCCTGTTGAGGTGCTCGTTCGGCCCGGGCAAAAAGCGGGCGTGAAAACGTTTTTCCAAGCGGGCGAGCTGCGTCTCCAACATGCGCCGTTCGCTGAATTCCAGCAAGCAAACTCCCTCGCGGGTGGCTCCGGCCAGCATCGGTCCCAGCGGGGTGAGCAGCCTGGCCAGGACGATGACGGGAGCGCCGGCGCTTTGTCCCGGCGAGCGGCCCAGTTTTTTCTTGAACGCCCCGGTGAATCCGCTCAGCGATTCGTAGCCGCTGGCAAAAGCGCTGTCGATCACTTTTTCTCCGGCATTGATCCGTCCCAGGGCCCGGTTGATGCGCAGCGAACGGAGATATCCCTGAAAGGTCATCCCGTGATGCTTTTTGAACCAGCGCCGTACCTGGCTGGGCTGGAGTCCATGGCGGCGCAAATCCGCGTCCTTGAGCCGTTGCTCGAGGTCGGCGCCTATGTTAACAAGCAGCCGCTGGATCGCCGGTGGGGTAAGGCCTTTCGCTTCCATCGGCCGGCAGCGCTTGCAGGGGCGATAGCCGGCCAGCAGCGCATCTTTGGCGGCCGGGAAATAATCGATGTTTTCCCTTTTCGGCTTCCGGGCCGGGCAGCCCGGCCGGCAGAAAACCCCGGTGCTGCGCACGCCCAGGAAAAATAATCCTTCGAACGAACCGTCCCTTTCGGCCAGGGCTTGGTACATGGCTTTTTCATCGGGTAGAGGCGGCATTTTTCCTCCTGATACTGCCCCAGTTATACCTCGTTGTTGTTCGGCTGGCAACCGCGATTTGAACAGTGATTTTTTAGGGGCGCCGGCAAGGAGCGGCGCGGCCGGAGCGATCGTTTGCCAGGCGGCGGACGAGTATCGCTAGCAGCACGATGCCCCCCAGCAGCACGATTTCGAGCAGCGCCGCTTTCAGGTTGTGGAGGCTGAACAGGCTGGAGAAGAAATTGGCTGAATGGGGGGAACGGGTGATATTGGTAAAAA
>JAPKZM010000214.1 GCA_026393775.1 Candidatus Aminicenantota bacterium | reverse complement strand
GGACCCGCGCCGCCGCCTCGACGTGATCGCCGCGGTTGAACTTGCGGCAATCGCCCCGGAACTGGATGATGACGTTCATCGTCCGCTCAAGCCGCTGGCCCGGCCATTGAAAGGACCGCGCCTGCAGCAGCAGCTGCGAGGAATCGTTACCGATCTCCGGGTAGGCCAGGAGGGTGCCGCGGATGGTGATGTATTCGCCCAACGGCAGGTTGAGGTCGCGGTCGCGGATGAAAGCGTCCTTCTGTTTTAAAAAAGAGCCGCAAAAGAGCAGGGCCAGGGCCAGGACCACGGCAACATAGGCCGTTTTGTGTTTTTTGAAATAAAACAGGATCAGGAACGCGACAAAAACGACAAGCGCCAGCGATCTAAAAACGAAAGGGTTGACCGCCGCGGCGTCGACCCAAAAAAGGGCGGCCAGGACAGCGAGGAAAACCGGGCTGAAAATATCGCGCATGGGAAATCGTACATTACATGAACAAAATAAAACAATCATGATTTTTGTATCAGAATTCTTCATTATTTTTTGAGTAACAGGGGGATTTTGGTTGAAAAAGTCCCCGCCGCGGTTGAATTTTGCCGCCGGCTGGGATATGATTGCAGCCGAAAACAAGGAAACCGATGAAACGCAGGGATTTTATCAGAAGCAGCGGCGCAGTGCTGGCCGCAACGCCGTTCATGAACTTCGCTCACGAGAGGCCCCTGGCCCAGAAAATGCTGGTGCTCGGTTTCGACGGCATGGACCCGGGCATCGTCAGCCGCCTGATGGGCCAGGGCCAGCTGCCCAACATGCAACGCTTGGCGGAAAAGGGCGTCTTCACCATGATGCGGTCGACCTGCCCGCCGCAAAGCCCGGTAGCCTGGGGCAGCTTCATCAGCGGCGCCGATCCCGGCGTTTTCGGCATCTTCGACTTCCTGCACCGCGACCCCGAAACCTACACCCCGATATTTTCCCAGAGCGAAACCATCCCATCGCGACTGCTGGTCAACCTCGGCAAGTACCGTATCCCGCTCAAGCCCGGAAAGGTCGTCCTTAAACGGGAAGGCCGGGCTTTCTGGGATTACCTGGAGGACCGCGGCATCGAAGCCACGATCGTCAAGGTCCCGACCAACTACCCCCCTTCGGCCAGCGGCCAGCGCACCCTGGCCGGAATGGGCACGCCCGACATCCAAGGCACCTACGGCATCTACTCGCTCTACACTTCCGACGAAAACGAATCGCAGGAAATCATTCCGGCCGCCAACATCTTTTACGCCTACATCGACGAGAAGCATGTCATGGAAGGGCAGATCGAGGGGCCGAGGAACGACCTGCTTAGGGAAAGCGCCAGCGTGACGCTCCCGTTCAAGGTCTACGTCGACAACGCGCACCGAACCGTGCGCATAGACATTCAGGGCCAGGAGATCCTCATCGCCGAGAAGGAGTATTCCGACTGGGTGGAGCTCCGCTTTCCCCTGATCGACTCCATCGCCAGCATCAGCGGCATGGTCAAGTTTTATCTGCTGGAGATGGGGGAGAGATTCCGGCTCTACGTCTCGCCGATCCACATCAACCCGCGCGACCCCGCCGTGCCGATCAGCACCCCGGCCGGCTACAGCCGCGAGCTGGCCGACCGGACCGGTTTGTTTCACACCATCGGCCTGCCGGCCGACACCAAAGCCCTGAGCAGCGGCA
>JAPKZM010000113.1 GCA_026393775.1 Candidatus Aminicenantota bacterium | reverse complement strand
TCAAGGTCATGTTCATGGGGGCCGGCGGCAATGCCCTCACCAGCGCCTCGAGCAAGGAGATGACGGTGCGCCTGGATGCCAGCGGCTCCGTCGCCTTCGAAAAATATCATTTCCCCTATCCCTTCACCTTCCGCTACTGGGACTTCGACGACCTGAAGGAGGGCCAGCCGGCGCTGAAGCTCAACATGTTCCTCCTGATCAACGATTACTCGAAGATATTGCAGAAATTGAAGAGCTCCGACCGCGGCCGCGCCCTGGAAAAGCAGATCCAGCCGCTGGAACAAGAGATCGCCGCCGCAACCCCCCAAGGGGGCGGCGTAGACGCCAGCCCACAGGGGGCCGGCACAAATGCCGGCGACTCAGCGGCGACGAAAGCTCAACGCCAGAAGCTGGCCGAATTGAAGCAGGAACAGCAATTGCTGCGGCAGCGGCTCAGCCAGAGCTCGTCCCTGCCGATCGCCACCATGCTCCGCTTCATGCTCGGCTTGTTCGGGTTCTTCATTGTCGTCTCCTTCATCATCGGTTTCCGCATGGTGCGGGTGATCACCAAGGCGGTCAACGAGCTGACCAAGGGGACGGAAAAGATCCGCCGCGGCGACTTCTCCCACCGCATCCGCATCAAGTCCGGCGAGCAGATGCATTTTCTGGCCGAATCGTTCAATGACATGGCCTCGGGCATCGGCCGTTTGCTGGCCGAGGAAAAGGAGAAGGAGCGCCTGCACGAGGAACTGCGCATCGCGCGCGGCATCCAGCTGAAGCTCCTTCCCCCCGACCGTTTCAGCTGCCCGGGTTTCGACATTGCCGCCGTCAATATCCCGGCCCAGGAGATCGCCGGCGATTATTTTGATTACTTTTACAAGGAGAATGAATTCTTGTCGGTGCTGGTGGCCGACGTGTCGGGCAAGGGAGCGCAAGCCGCTTTTTACATGGCCGAGCTGAAAGGCATCATGAATGTCCTGCAAAAATCGGGCCAATCGCCGGCCGCCATCTTAAGCGAGTGCCACCTGAGCATGCAGAGCTCCTTTGAAAAAGTCACCTTCATCACCATCAACCTGGTGCGCTTCGACCTGGAACGGAAGCAGCTGGTCTTCTCCCGCTCCGGCCATACTCCCGCCCTGTTCTACCAGGCGGCCGGCAAGACCTGCCGGAAACTGGCGCCGCACGGCATGGCCCTGGGGCTGAACAATTTCAGCCGCGAGGTGATCGAGGAAATGCGCTTGCCTTACCGCAGCGGCGATATCCTGTTCTTCTTTTCCGACGGCCTTTCCGAAATCATGAACAGCGAGGAAAAGATGCTGGGCATTGATTCCTTGCAGGCATTGCTCGTCACCCACGCCGGGTTGCCGGTGGTCGAGATCAAGGAGAAGATCCTCGAGTCCGCCATCGCTTTTTCCGAGAACAAGGCCAACGCCGACGATTTGACCTTCGTGGTCATCAAAGTGAGCTGATGGACGATCTGCTGAAAAAGATAAACTACCGCTTCCGGGACGAAGGATTGTTGCTCTCCGCCCTGACCCACAAATCGTTCAACGAGGGCGGCCGGAATCGCGGCGTTGACAACGAAAGGCTGGAGTTCCTGGGCGATTCGGTCATCGGCATG
>JAPKZM010000305.1 GCA_026393775.1 Candidatus Aminicenantota bacterium | reverse complement strand
GTTTTCGTCCAATTCTCACCGGCAAGCAGGGGATAGCGGCTGTAATAAAGCCAGGCACCGTCAATGCCGTGGCTGATCGTGATGCGCACCGGCAATTCTTGCCCCGAGGTCCAGCTGCGGTAGAACTTGTATTGGACTTCGGCGCCGGCCAGCGTTTCCTTTCCCCTGACCGGGTAGGTCGGCCCGCTGACGCGCTGATAGACGGCCACAGCAACGGTCAGCAACGAGGCGAGCAGCCAAAGCCAAACCGATTTTTTATTTGTCATGCAGTACCTTAGCGCACATTATATTATAATTGTTAAAATAATCATATTCTGTCTAAAAGCACTCCGCTTTGCTATAATCGGTTTTTGCATTTGGAAATCATTCTTGGAGCTGCCATGAACAAAAAAAGAATTTTATTGGGGATTGTTTTTATTGCGTTAATGGTTCCGGCTTGGATCCCGGGGCAAGAGCTGCCTAAGCCGCCGCTGGCTGAAAGAATAAAAAAAGAATTGACCCTCCACGGTCATACCCGTATCGATCCCTATTACTGGCTGAACGAGCGCGCCAACCCCAAGGTCATTGACTACCTTAAGGCGGAGAATGCCTATACCGACGCCGTGATGAAGCCGACTTTGAAATTGCAGGAGAAAATCTACCAGGAACTGGTCGGCCGCAAAAAGCAGAATGACGTTTCGGTGCCCTTCAGTGAAAACGGCTATTGGTATTATACACGCTACGTGGCCGGCAAGAACTATCCGGTGTTTTGCCGTAAAAAGGGAACACTGCAGGGCGATGAAGAGGTCATGCTGGACGGCAACCGCATGGGCGAGGGCAAGGCATACTTCTCCATCGGCGATGTCGAGGTCAGTCCCGATAACACCCTCCTGGCCTATAGCGTGGACTATGTCTCCCGGCGCCAATACCGGATCCATTTCAAGAGCCTGAAAAGCGGCAAGATCTTCACGGAAAGTATTCCCATGACCGCCGGCCAGATTGTCTGGGCCAGCGACAGCAAAACCGTTTTCTACCCGGTCATCGATCCGGAAACCCTGCGCCCCTATAAGATCTGCCGCCATAGCCTCGGTTCCGCCGCCAAGAAGGATGTGGAAACCTACAACGAAAAAGACCCGACGTTCGACGCCTATTTGGCCAAGAGCCGTTCAAGGAAATATATTTTCATCACCTCGCAAAGCACGCTGACCAGCGAGTACCGCTACCTGGACGCCGGACAGCCGAAGGGCGAGTTCAAGGTATTTCAACCGCGCCGCCGCGGGATTCTCTATGATGTCGATCATCTGGCCGATCGCTTTTATATCCGCACCAACGACGGGGCGCGCAATTTCCGCCTGATGCTGGCGACCGCTGATAAGACCGCCAGGGAAAACTGGCAGGAACTCATCGCCCACCGCGATGACGTGCTGCTCGAGGATGTTGCCCTTTTCAACGACTACCTGGTGCTGGCTGAACGCCGGGCCGGTCTGCCGCAGATCCGTGTCATTCCCCGGGGGGAGACTCAGGGGTATTATCTGGAATTCCCGGAGCAGACCTACATGGCTTCCATACGGCCCGTCCCCGAACCGGGCACCGACCTGTTGCGTTTTTCCTACCAATCGCCGGTCACCCCCGACTCGACCTATGATTTCAACATGAAAACCAAAGAGAGACAGCTGCTCAAGCAGAGTGAGGTTCTCGGCGGCTATCAACCGGAAAACTATCAGACCGAACGCCTGCTGGCGCCGGGACACGATGGCACCCTGATTCCCATTTCCCTGGTTTACAAAAAAGGCATGGTGCGCGGCGGCGACAATCCGTTGCTCCTTCAGGGATACGGCGCATACGGCTATTCCAGCGATCCCGGCTTCAATTCCAACGTGCTGAGCCTGTTGGACCGCGGTTTCATCTTTGCCATCGCTCATGTCCGCGGCGGACAGGAGTTGGGCCGTTACTGGTACGAGGATGGCAAATTGTTCAAGAAGATCAACACGTTTACTGACTTCATTTCCTGCGCCGAATACCTGGTGCGCCACCGATTTACGTGTCCGGCCAAGCTGTGCGCAGTGGGCGGCAGCGCCGGCGGGCTGCTCATGGGCGCCGTGGTCAACCTGCAGCCCGACCTGTTCCATGCCGTCATCGCCGCCGTGCCCTTCGTCGACGTGGTCACCACCATGCTCGATACCAGCATCCCGCTGACCACGGCCGAGTACGACGAATGGGGCGATCCCAACCGGCCCGAATGCTACGAATACATGCTTTCCTATTCCCCTTACGACAACGTCCGGGCCAAGGATTACCCGGCGCTGCTGGTGACCACCGGCCTGCACGACTCCCAGGTCCAGTACTTCGAGCCGGCCAAGTGGGTGGCCAAACTGCGGATGGCCAAGACCGACGGCAATCCCCTCCTCCTGAAGACCAACATGGAATCCGGCCATGGCGGCGCTTCCGGACGCTTCCTGCGTTTGCATGAAGTCGCTTTCCAATACGTTTTCCTTCTCGAACAATTGGGGATCAGGGAGTAAGCGGGGCACTTGAATTCGGACGCTAAAAATTATATGATGGGTCTTGAATTGTCGCTTAAAAAAGGAGACCGTCATGACCGGAATGATGAAAGCACTTAGAAAAATGCAGGCCGGGCCCGGGCTGGAAATGCGGGAGATCCCCATACCCGCGATCCAGGCCAACGAAGTGCTGATCCAGGTTCACAAGCGGGCCATCTGCGGCACCGATCTCCACATCTACAAGTGGGACGAATGGTCGCAGAACCGACTGAAGCCGCCCGTGACCACGGGCCACGAGTTCTACGGCGCCATCGTCGAGACCGGTCATGATGTCCGTCACTACCGGGTCGGCGAATTGGTGACGGCCGAAATGCACGTGGTTTGCAAACAATGTTTCCAATGCCGCACCGGCAACGCCCATTTGTGCGAAAACGTGGTCATCCTGGGCGTGGACGGAAACGGCTGCTTCGCCGAATATATCGCCGTGCCCGAGTCCAACCTCTGGCGCGTCCCCATGGGGATCGACCCGGAGTTCGCGGCCATCTACGACCCGTTCGGCAACGCCGTGCACACGGTCATGGCCGGGGCCACGGTGGGAAAATCGTTCCTCATCCTCGGCGGCGGCCCGATCGGCATAGCCGCCATTCCGGTCTGCAAGGCGGCCGGTGCCTCCCTGGTGCTGGTCAGCGAGATCATGCCCTTCCGCCGGGAATTGGCCATGAAAATGGGAGCCGACCGGGTGATTGATCCCGGCAGTGAAAACCCGGCCGCGATCGTCGCCGCCTTAACGAACGGGCAGGGAATGGACGTCGTGCTGGAAATGTCGGGCCACCCGGCGGCCATCGCCCAGGGCTTCCGTTCCATCCGAAAAAACGGGCGCTTTTCATTGTTGGGCATTCACTCCCAGCCGATCAGCATGGATCTCGCCAAGGATATTATCTTCCCCGGCGTGACCGTCCAGGGAATCAACGGCCGACGCATGTTCGAAACCTGGTACCAGATGGACGCCCTGCTGGTATCGGGCCGGGTCGATCTGAAGCCGCTGATCACCCATCGCTTCAAGCTGGAAGACTTCAAGACCGCTTTCGAAGTGGGGCTTTCGGGCAATGCCGGAAAGATCATCCTCGCGTGACCCGGCGCCGGCGGAGGTGAAATGCTCGGTCATCATCGTCAGCTTCAACCAGTTCGAGCTGCTGAAGGCCGCCATTGGCGCGTTCAAAGCCAACCCGCCGCAGTTCTCTCATGAGATCATCGTGGTGGACAACCATTCCGGCGCCGATGTGCAGGAATTCCTCAACGAATATTTTCATGACATCCGCGTGATCCGCAGCCCGGCCAACCACGGCTTCGGCTGGGCCAACAACCGCGGCGCCGCATTGGCCCGGGGCGAATACCTGCTTTTTCTGAACAGCGACGCCGAAGTGATCGGCACGGCCGTCGCCTCTATGGTCGGGGTGCTGGAGCACGACCAACGGATCGGTGTTCTTGGCCCGACGCTCATTAATTCCGACGGTTCCTTTCAACTTTCCTACGGCGCGAAGATTTCCCTGCTAGCGGAGTTCTATCAAAAGGCCCTGGCCCCGGTGATCGAGAGATGGCGATATCACTGGCACCGCGGCAAGCCCTTTCAAAAAACGACATCCTGGGTCAGCGGCGCCTGCCTTTTGACCCGCAGGGAGATGTTCGCCGGACAGCCCCCTTTCGATGAGAACATGTTCCTGTATTTTGAAGACCACGACCTGTGCTTGCGGGCGCGGGCGATGGGCAAAAAGGTCGTCTATTTCACCGGCGCCAAGGTCAGGCACCTTCGCGGCCGCAGCATGGCTGCTGCGCCCTCCGTCTGGCTCGAATACCGTAAAAGCCAGTTGTACATGTATCAAAAATACGGGCGTGCCTTCTCCTTGCGGCTGTTGAAAAAATACCTCGCCTGGAAATTCGGCGCCAAGCTCCGCCGCCTCGCGCATCGTTCCGACCCGCGCAGCCAAGAGGAAAAGCGCGCCTACGAGCAAATTCTCTCGCTCTGCGGGAAAAGCAATTCCTAAAACAGGAGACCCATCATGCTTTTGCAATCGATCAACCCGGCCAGCGGCGAAAAGGGCCGAGCGGTTGAAACGCAATCGTGGACCCAGGTCGAAGCCGACCTGGAAATATCTCGCCAGGCTTTTTTGGGTTGGCGGAAAAGTGAATTCGGCCAACGCCGCGGCTTGCTGCTGCGGACGGCGCAAATATTGGCGAAGGAGAAAGGGGAGCTGGCACGGATGATGAGCCTTGAAATGGGCAAGCCCGTTCTCCAGGCCAGGGCGGAAATTGAAAAATGCGCCGCGGTCTGCGTCCATTACGCCGAGAACGCAGAAAAAATGCTTGCCCCCGAGACCGTCGTTACCGGCGCCGAGACAGGCTATGTCCGCTTCGATCCGCTGGGAACGATACTGGCGGTCATGCCCTGGAATTTTCCCTTTTGGCAGGTCTTTCGTTTCGCCGCCCCGGCCCTGATGGCCGGCAATGTCTGCCTGCTCAAGCATTCCTCCAACGTGCCCGGCTGCGCTCAAGCCATCGACGATATTTTCAGGCAGGCCGGCTTCCCCGATCACGTGTTCGTCTCGCTGCGCATCGGTCCCGAACTGGTGGCGCCCTTGATCGCCCATCCATTGCTCGACGCCGTCACCCTGACCGGCAGTGACCAAGCCGGGCGCCGGGTGGCGGAGCAGGCCGGCCGCAACCTGAAAAAAGTGGTCCTGGA
>JAPKZM010000126.1 GCA_026393775.1 Candidatus Aminicenantota bacterium | reverse complement strand
GCCCAAGGAGATCCGCGAGCGGGCCGGCATCAAGGCCGGCGACAAGCTCGCCCTGGTTGCTTGGGAAAAGGACGGGGCGTTCTGCTGCCTGACCCTAATCAAGGCCAACGAGCTTGGCGGCATGGTCAAGGAGAAGCTGGGACCGCTGCTGGCCGGCCTGGTGCGGGAGTAACGCCGGCTGGCGGTGCGAATGGATCTTTAGGACGAAACGGAAACAAAAAAAAGGAGGTTTCCACATGAAAAAAAATATTAAACAGGAAGTCAAGAAGAAGTACGGCGAGATCGCGGTATCGTCAAGCCCTTGCTGCGGCTCCGCCAAAACATGCGGCTGCAGCTCGGCCCCGTCGGCCGAAGAACTGAGCACGGGCGTCGGCTACTCGGTCGGCGAACTAGCTTCGATCCCCGAGGGGGCCAACCTCGGCCTCGGCTGCGGCAATCCGGTCGCTTTGGCCTCGCTGCGCCCCGGCGAGACGGTGCTCGACCTGGGCTCGGGAGGCGGCATCGACTGCTTCCTGGCCGCCCGCCGCGTCGGCCCCGAAGGCCGGGTGATCGGCGTCGACATGACGCCCGAGATGATCCGCCTGGCGCGGGAGAACGCCGCCAAGAGCGGATTGAAGAACGTGGAATTCCGCCAGGGCGAGATCGAAAGCCTGCCGCTGGAGAACGGCTCGGTCGACGCCGCCATCTCCAATTGCGTCATCAACCTCTCGCTAGACAAGGAGCGGGTGTTCCGCGAGATCTATCGGGTGCTGAAGCCTGGCGGCCGCATGATGGTCTCCGACATCGTTCTCGACGGCGAGCTGCCGGCCAAGATAAAAACGTCGATGGCCGCCTACACCGGCTGCATCGGCGGCGCCCTGCAGCGCCGGGATTACCTGGACGCCATCGCCAAAGCCGGTTTCACCCAGGTGGAGATCCAGGCCGAGGACCGCGTCCCGGTCGACCTCTGGGCCGATTTCCCGGAGGAGGCGAAGACCCTGTCGCGCGAAGAGATCAAGACGGCGCTCGGCCTCATTGCCAGCATCAAGGTTTCGGCGCGGAAATAATCACCACCCGGCCGCAGCCTCTTGATTATCTTCCGAATATTGTCGAAAATATCAGGAACATGGAACCGGATAAAAAACATCGCGTATGCCCGGTCGAACACGCCGGGGTCTTAAGCTTCGCCTTGCGCAAGTGGCTGCATAATCCGAAAAGGATTCTGCGGCCGCATGTCAAGGCGGGGATGGCTGTTCTCGATCTGGGCTGCGGCCCGGGATTTTTCACGTTGGAGATGGCCAGGCTGGCCGGCAAAACGGGAAAGGTGGTCGCGGCCGATTTGCAAGCAGGGATGCTCGAAAAGGCAAGGAAAAAGCTGGCAGACGCGGGTCTGGCCGCTGCCGTGACCTTCCATTTATGCCGGGCCGCCGCGATCGGCCTGGCCGAAATGTTCGATTTCATCCTGGTCTTTTACATCCTGCACGAGGTGCCGGATCAGGCAATATTCCTGGGCGAGATCCGCTCGCTGCTCAAGCCCGGAGGCCGGGCGCTTCTGGCGGAACCCACTTTTCATGTCGGCCGGGATGATTTCCAGAAATCGATCGCCATCATGAAACAGGTTGGCCTGAAGGTTGAAACGGGGCCCAGTATCCGTTTCAGCCGGACGGTCATTTTGCGCGATGCCGGCATTCTTGATCAAGGGAAGAAATGACACGAAAAAAAACGGTCGAAGTCCCTGAAGAACTCAAGGAAGTCTTTCTTAAATCACAAGAATTGGTCGAAAAGTACTTCAGCAAGAAAAAAGAAAATCCCTCCGAAGGCACAATTGAAATCGTCGGTCAACGATATATTCTCATCAGGGCCGCATCACTGTCGGTTGAATTTTTCGAGGTGATTAAAAAGCTTTATTCCGACAAGAGCGAAAAAGAGGCTTTGGCCCTGACACGCGATCTCCTCTTTGATTTTGCCCATGCCATCGGCGTGGCCGACGCCAAGAATTTTCATGCACAAATGAACCTGCGGACGCCCATCGAAAAACTATCCGTCGGGCCGGTCCACTTCGCCTATTCGGGATGGGGGGTCGTCAACATCCTCCCGGAAAGCCATCCCGTTCCGAGCGAGGATTATTTGCTGATCTATGACCATCCCCACTCGTTTGAATCCCAGGCCTGGCAAGCGACCGGGCAAAAAACGAAGTTTCCGGTCTGCGTGATGAATGCCGGATACTCCTCCGGTTGGTGCGAAGAGAGCTTCGGCGTGCTGCTGGTGGCTGCGGAAATCATGTGCCAGGCCAGAGGGGACAGCCACTGCCGGTTTATCATGGGGCATCCGGACGTGATCGGCAATCATATCGACGCCTACCTAAAAAAATATCCCCAAATCGCCAAAAGTATAGCCCCGTTCGAGGACACCGGTTTTTTCAAGAAAAAAATATTCGAGGACGAATTGCGGCGGGAAGAGTTGCAGCATGAGATCCGTGAACGCGAACACGCGGAAGCGGAATTGCTGACCAGTGAAGAACGGTACCGGATATTGTATGAAAACAATCCCGCCATTTATTTTACGGTGGACGCCAGGGGTTTCATCCTTTCGGTCAATCGTTCCGGCTGCGAACAATTGGGTTATGCGGCGGACGAACTGGTCGGCAGATCGATCTTGGATGTTGTTTTTCCCGAGGATAAACCGAAAGTGTCCCTGCAGTTGGCCGCCTGTTTGGATCGGCCCATGGAAGCCGTGCACGAAGATTTTCGCAAAGTCCGCAGGGATGGGAGCCTGATATGGGTCAAAGCGCTCTCGCGAGCGATCCGCTTGCCCGGCGGCCAACTGGTGGTTTTTTTCGCCTGTCAGGATATCAGCGGATGGATGCGGTCGGCAAAGGAGCAGAAAGCGATCTACCGGATTACGGAGGCCGCCCAGACGGCGACCAGCCTGGAAGAACTTTACAGGTCGATCCATGCCATCATCGGCGAACTGATGCCGGCCCGGAATTTTTACATCGCTCTCTACGACCGTGATGCCGATTTAATCCGTTTTCCCTACTGGGTCGATGAACTCGATGCTACTCCGCCTTCGGACCCTCCGGGCAGGGGCCTGACCGGTTACGTACTGCGCAGCGGACAGCCGCTTCTGGCGGCGCCGGAGGTTTTCGAGCAGCTGGTTCAATCGGGGGAGGTTAAATCCATCGGCGCCCCATCTTTGGACTGGCTGGGAGTACCGCTGAAGACACAGGCTGGAGAAACAATCGGCGTGATGACCGTTCAGACCTACTCCGAGTCGGTCCGTTACAGCGAAACCGATAAGGATGTCCTGGTGTTCGTCTCCAACCAAGTGGCGATGATGATCGAGCATAAACGGGCGGATGAAGCTCTTCGCCAGAGCGAAGAACGTTACCGGAAAATAGTGGATAATGCGCCGATGGGCATCCTGACCGCCAACCGCGAGGGCCGCATCATCGATGTTAACCCGGTTTTGTTGCGGATTCTCGGCTCACCATCGGCCGAGGCCACGAAACAGATCAATCTTCTTCATTTTTCCCCTCTCGTCGCAGCCGGCATTACGGTTGATTTCAAAAAGTGCCTTGACGAATCCCGGTTGATTGGCGGCGAATATCCTTACACCTCCAAATGGGGCAGGAAAATATACATCAGGACCCACCTGGTCCCGATCCATGATACGGCCGGAGCGGTTGTCGGCGTCATGGGACTGATCGAGGATATCACCGAGAACAAACAGATGGAGGAGGAGCGCCGGAAGCTAGAGGAACGCCTGCGCCAGATGGAAAAAATGGAGGCCATCGGCACCTTGGCCGGCGGCGTGGCCCACGATCTGAACAATGTGCTCGGAGTCTTGAGCGGTTATGCCGAATTGCTGATGATGGAAACGAGCAGCGATAGCCCGCTGCGGGAGCACGCCGTTAAAATTTTGAAATCTTCCGAGCGGGGAGCGGCCATCATCCAGGATCTGTTGACGCTGGCGCGACGCGGAGTAGCCATTTCCGAGGTGATCAATCTCAATCAAATTATCAACGACTATCTAAAATCACCCGAGTTCACGAAGCTCTCCTCGCAATACCCGCAGGTCAGAGTGGAAACTTCGTTGGCACCCGACTTGTTGAATATGATCGGATCAACCGTTCATCTGAGCAAGACGGTCATGAACTTGGTTCTGAACGCCGCCGAGGCGATGACCGCCGCCGGGGTAATTACCATCTCCACCAGTAATTGTTACCTGGATAAGCCAATCAAGGGGTATGATGAGATGAAAGCCGGAGACTATTCCGTATTGTCGGTGGCTGACACCGGCAGTGGGATAGCTTCCCAGGATCTCGGGCGGATCTTCGAACCTTTCTATACCAAAAAGAAAATGGGCCGTAGCGGTACCGGTCTCGGTTTGGCCGTAGTCTGGGGAACAGTCAAGGATCATAGTGGTTACATCGACGTTCAAAGCCAAGAAGGAAAGGGAACGATTTTCACCCTGTATTTTCCCATTTCCAGGGAAAGCCGGCATCTGGACCAGACTCGGGTTCCTTTTGCGCAGTACATGGGCAAAGGCGAATCCATTCTGGTGGTCGATGACCTAATGGAACAACGCGAGGTGGCTGCGGCCATGCTCAGCAAAGCCGGCTATCTCGTTCAAACTGCCGCCAGTGGCGAGGCGGCGCTCGACTATCTGAGTCACCATGCCGCCGACCTGATCATCCTGGATATGATCATGGATCCGGGCATGGATGGATTGGACACCTACAAGAGCATTCTTGAAATCCATCCCAAACAAAAGGCGATTATCGTGAGCGG
>JAPKZM010000277.1 GCA_026393775.1 Candidatus Aminicenantota bacterium | reverse complement strand
GGATGGGGATGATCTTCCCCAGCCCGAGTTTCTCCAGGTTGGGCAATTTCAGCCCGTTGCAGCCGGAGGCGATATGGGCCAGCGTGTTGGCCCCCTCGTCGCCGTAAGCGGCGGCGTCGGGCAGGCTGCCCACGCCGACCGAGTCCAGGACGATGACGATCACACATTTGATTTTCACTTTGGCCATCGATTCAATTACTTATCACAGCGCCAGGGGTTTGTCAAAATAGTGATTAGTAATTAGTGATTAGTGATTGGAGAAAGCAATGGATCAAAATATTGTTTGCTTCTTCAACTAATTACTAATCACGAATCACCAATCACTTGACATTCTTGACCTGAATGATCTCCGCCGCAATGCTGATGGCGATTTCCTCGGGCGTGTGGCTATGGATGGGCAAGCCGACGGGAGCATGGACCTTTTTCAGGCTGGCGGCGGCGATCCCTTTCTTTTTCAGATGTGCGACGATCTGGGCGATCTTGGCCGAGCTGCCCATCAGCCCGAGATAGCGCAATTTTTTTCCGGCCAGCTGTCCGAGCACCAGCTCGTCGGCCTGGTGGCCGAACGTCATGATCACCGCGTAGCACTGCCCGCCTTCACTCACGTGCCTGCCGATGCTCTTGTAGCTGACCAGCCGCTTTTCATTGGCAAAGCTATTTTCGGACATGGTCGCCACGGAGGGACGGTCATCCAGGACCACGACGTGGAAATTCAGGTCGACCATGACCCGCGAGAGTGCCAGGCCGACGTGTCCGCCACCGATGATGGTCAAGGTCGGACGCTGGCCGGCCTCCTCCTGGTAGAGCCAGTCATCATTCGCAGTGAAGGTGAAGGCCGTACCGGCGCTCGGCGTTTTCCGCGGCTGGAACTCCATCCCGGCCGGAGTTATTTTCAGCCGCCCGGGGCGGTTCCGCTTCAGGGCGAAGATGAGCGAGTCGACGGCATCACTGTCCATGTCGGTCAGCGGCAGCATAACCAGCCGCTGCCAGCCCGAACAGATCATGCCCGAGCGTTTGCCGCTGCCGTCCCACAAGGGGACGGACGCAGCCGTCCTGCCCCACGAGGGGACGGACGCAGCCGTCCTGTTCTCATGGTGCAAGAGCTTCAGCAGCTGCGGCCGCTCCAGGCCGCTGTCCAGCAGCCGGACGGCCTTGTCCGCCAATTTTCTCTCCATAATCCCGCCGCCGATCGTGCCGTAGATGAGTCCGTCCGCGGTCACCGCCATTTTGAACCCGGGCTTGCCCGGGGAAGACCCGCCGCTCTCCACCACCAGCAGCAGCAGCACCGGTTCCCCGGCCTGCTGGCACTCGCGCACGAATTCCCAGAAAGAACTCTTATTCATGCTCACCCCCGGCCCGCAGCAACGCTTCTATTTTTTTTACGTCAGCCATCATGTCCAGATCCGCCAGTATCCCCCGGTCGTCGACCTCGACGGCAGCGCAAGCCCGGCGCGTGATGAACCGCCCCAGGCTGGAGGTGAGGGGTTCCTCCAGCAAGGCGGGAATCAGGCTTCCCTGCAAAAGTACCGGATGTCCGCGGCGGCCCCGAAAAATGGGAACGACAACCTCGGCCTCGGCCGCCAGCAGCTTCCGGTAAACCCGGGGGCGAACCAGGGGCATGTCGCCGGGAAGGACGAAGAAGCGGGGGGCGCGGACGGAACGGCAGCCGGCCTGGATTGACCCCAGCATGCCGGCGGCGAAATTTTCATTGACCACCACTTCGACCCCGGGGCGCTGGCGCAGCAGCCGCAGGATCTTTTCCGGCCACGGACCGGCCACCACGATC
>JAPKZM010000098.1 GCA_026393775.1 Candidatus Aminicenantota bacterium | reverse complement strand
ACGTTGTCCAACTTGCTCAGTACTTCTTCTTTGGTCCAGAAGTAGTTCATGTTGCATTGAACTTGTTCGAAATAGCTGCATGTGACTCCGCCGGCATTGGCCAGAAAATCGGGAACCAGGAAAATGTTCCTTTTTTTCAAGACTTCGTCTGCTTCGGGAGTGGTGGGGCCGTTGGCGCCTTCGACCATTATTTTTACTTTTTGGGAAATTTTTCCGACGGTATTGGCATTAACCTGATTTTCCAAGGCGGCCGGAACCAGGATATCGACTTCCTGCTGGATCCAGGCCTCGGCGTCGCCGATTTCATAGCCCAAGGTTTTGGCTTTCGCCTTGTCAATTCCGCCGAATTTGTCGGTGATGCCGAGCAATTCCTCGAGATTGATGCCGCTTTTCTTGATAAATGTATATGATTTGTTTTCCTTCTGGTCCCAGCAAGAGACGCATACCGCTTTGCCGCCGTATTCCTGGTACAATTTGACGGCATACTGGGCGACGTTTCCGAACCCCTGGAAGGCGGCACTGGTTTTCTTGATGTCGATTCCCATTTCGTTCAGGGCTTCGCGCAGGGTGTAAATGACGCCGTAGCCAGTGGCTTCGGTGCGGCCCAGGGAGCCGCCCATGCCCACCGGCTTGCCGGTGATGAATCCGGGATATTTTGCCCCGGTCAGCTTTTCGTACTCATCCATCATCCAGACCATATGCTGGGCGTTGGTCATCACGTCGGGAGCGGGGACATCCTGCAGCGGGCCTACGTTGCGGACGATTTGCCGGATCCAACCGCGGCAGATCTGTTCCTGCTCGCGCATGGACAGGTTATGCGGGTCGCAGATGACGCCGCCTTTGCCGCCGCCCAGCGGGATGTCGACGACCGAGCATTTCCAGGTCATCCAGGTGGCCAGGGCTTTCACCGTGTCGATGGTTTCCTGGGGATGGAAGCGGATGCCGCCCTTGCAGGGACCGCGGGAGTCGTTGTGCTGGACGCGAAAACCTTGAAAGACTTTTACGGAGCCGTCATCCATTTTAACCGGGATGGCAAAATGATATTCTCTTAAGGGATTCCTGAGCAGGTCTCTGGTCGCCTGGTCCAGATCCAATTTTTCGGCAACGCTGTCGAATTGTTGCTGAGCCATTTTAAAGGCGTTGAATGATTTATCAGCCATTGTGACTACCTCCTTGTCGTATCGACTTTGGCTATATTATATTTTACCACTTTGGCCGCTTTTTGTAAATAGTTTACTTTGTAACGATACAAAATTCACCCTTACCCGGCTGTGGTCTTGAATACGAAATTATCCTTTTTGTGATCGACAAGCACGCTGGCGTTGGCTAACAAGCTGCCGTCGAGGATCATCAGGGCCAGCTTGTCCTGGATCTCATGCTGGATGACGCGGCGCAGGGGCCTGGCGCCCAGGGTGGGATGAAAACCCGCCGCGGCCAACTTGGCCATGGCCAGGTCGGAAACGGTCATGGTGATTTTTTGCTCGTCGAGGAGCTTTTGCAGCCGTTTAATTTGCAGGCCGGCGATCTTCACGATATTTTCCGGGGTCAGGGGCCTGAAGGTGATGATTTCGTCGATGCGGTTCAAGAATTCCGGTTTGAAATATTTGTAGAGCAATTCCTGCACCTTGGTTTTGATTTCCTGGTAATCGCTTTGCTCCTGGATGATTTCCGATCCTAGATTCGAGGTCATGATGATGATGGTATTGTTGAAATTGACGGTTTTGCCCTTGGCGTCGGTCAGGCGGCTGTCTTCCAGGATCTGCAAGAGCAGGTTGAACACGTCGTGATGGGCCTTTTCGATTTCATCGAGCAGGATCAGGGCATAGGGTTTCCTTTTAATCGCCTCGGTCAACTGCCCGCCTTCGTCGTAACCGACATAACCGGGAGGGGCGCCGATCAGCTTGGCCACGGAATGTTTTTCCATATATTCGGACATATCGATGCGCACCATGGCTTTTTCACTGTTGAAGATGAACTCGCTCAGAGCCTTGGCCAGCTCGGTCTTGCCCACCCCGGTCGGCCCGAGAAAGATAAAGGAACCGATTGGGCGGTGGGGATCCTGCAGGCCGGCCTTTGTCCGACGTAAAATTCTAGAAACCGAATTGACCGCTTCATCCTGCCCGATCACCCGCTGTTTCAGGATCTCTTCCATATGGACAAGTTTCTCCTTTTCCCCGCCGAGCAATTTGCTTACCGGAATCCCCGTCCACTTGGCAACGACCTCGGCGATGTCCTCTTCGCCGATTTGCTCGGTCAGGATCTTTTTTTCCTTTTGCAATTTCTAGAGGCTTGCCTGCACCGTTTCGCTTTCCTTCTTTTTTTCAGGCAGCTTGCCGTACTGAATCTGCGAGGCCAGTTCGTAATCATTGCGCCTTTCGGCATCCTGCTGCTGCAGGCGGAGCTTGTCGCCCTCTTCCTGCAGGTCGCGCAGCCTGTGCAGCAGATTTTTTTCTTTCTGCCAGTGGGATTTGATCTTATCGCGCTGGATCTTCTGCTGCTCCAGGTCGGCCAGCAGGGATTTCAGTTTCTCTTTGGCATCGCGGCTGTCCTCTTTTTTCAATGCCTGGCGCTCGATTTCCAACTGCATGATCTTCCTTTCCAATTCATCCAATTCTTCAGGCTGGGAATCCATTTCGATGCGCAGCTTCGACGAAGCTTCGTCGACGAGGTCGATGGCCTTGTCGGGCAGGAAACGGTCGCTGATGTAGCGGTTGGAAAGGGTGGCCGCGGCGATCAGGGCGGCGTCGTTGATTTTTACCCCGTGGTGGATCTCGTATTTTTCCTTCAGACCCCTGAGGATGGAAATGGTTTCTTCTACGCTCGGTTCCTTGATCAGGACGGGTTGGAAACGCCGTTCTAACGCCGGGTCTTTTTCAATATACTTTTTATATTCGTTCAGGGTGGTGGCGCCGATGGCCCTCAGCTCCCCGCGGGCCAGGGCCGGCTTGAGCATGTTGGAAGCGTCAACCGCTCCTTCGGCCGCCCCGGCGCAGACGATGGTATGCAGTTCGTCGATGAACAGGAAGATCTGGCCGTCAGATTCGGTCACCTCCTTGATCACGGCCTTCAGGCGGTCCTCAAATTCCCCACGGTATTTGGCTCCGGCCAGAAGGGCGCCGATGTCCAGGGTGATTATTTTTTTATCCTTGAGCATTTCCGGAACGTCGCCCTGAACGATGCGCAGGGCCAACCCTTCGGCAATGGCCGTCTTCCCCACCCCGGCTTCGCCGAGCAACAGCGGATTGTTTTTGGTGCGCCGGACCAGCACTTGCATGACGCGGCGAATTTCATCGTCGCGGCCGATAACCGGATCCAGTTTGCCGTCGTGCGCCAATTGCACCAGGTCACGGCCGTAGCGTTTCAAGGCCTGGAATTTCTCCTCGGGATTGGGATCGGTGATGGTTTGCGTGCCCCGGATCTCCATCAGGGCCTTTAAAAAAACGTCCTTGGAGATGCCGAAGCGGGCAAGAATCTTTGTCATGGCTTCATTGCG
>JAPKZM010000322.1 GCA_026393775.1 Candidatus Aminicenantota bacterium | reverse complement strand
CTGGGCGTGCTGATCTGCTCGCTGGCCATGGCCGTGGGCACATTGCTGTTCAGGATCGACTGGGGCAATCCGCTGCTGGTGTTCCTCCTGGTCGTGGCCAGCTGTTTCTGGTGCGCCGCGTTCTTCGGTATGCTCAATGCTTTCTTCAAGAACAAGAACCAGGCCGGGGCGTTCGCCAGCCCGATCATCCTGGTCTCCGCCGTTTTCGGAGGCAGCATGCTGCCGCTGGAGCAGATCCCCCAGGGCATGCGCTGGCTGGCCAAGTTCACCGTCAACAACTGGTTCATCACCGGCTGCCGGCAGGTCGTCGCCGGGGAAATCCCCCTGGCTTCGCTGCTGGTCCTGCTCGTTTCGGCGCTGCTGTTCGCCACCGTGGCCATGGTCGCCCTGCAACGGCGCCTGACCACCTGATGCCGGACTTGGCGTCTCAAAGGAAAGGAAATAGATCATGAAGAAAATATGGCATATCGCGAGTCTGGATCTGAAGCTGACGGTCAGGGACAGGGCCTTCTTTTTCTGGTTCCTGGTGTTTCCCATGTTCTTCATCCTCCTTTTCGGCAACCTGTACAAGTCCAACCCCTCCCCTACGAAAGCCTCGCTGTTGATTGTCAACCAGGACAAGGGCAAGTGGGGAAGTTATTTCGTCGAGAAACTGCAGAGCCCCGGCATCGAACTGAACGTCCAGACGAGCCCCCCCGAAAAAACCATCCGCATGCTGATTATTGCCCCCGATTTTTCGGAGAAACTGGCCGCCAAAACCGCCCAGGAATTGGAGCTTAAAAAAGACCCCCAGGCCAACCTGGAAGCCGGGGCGGTCGCCGAAACTAAGATCGTCCAGGCCATCGTCAGGCTGCTCAGCGAGCTGATCCTCTACGGGGACCGGGACATCAATGATTTTTTTACTGCGCACGCGCCATTCAACGAGCTAGTCAGGGTCGTCACGCGCCTGCCCAAGGACACCGTCGCCACCATCCCCACCGGTTTCGACCATGTCATTCCCGGCACCATGGTTCAGTTCATCATGATGATGGTCCTGATCTACGGCGGCGTGTCGGTGATGGAAGACCGGAAAAAGGGGGTTATGGGACGCATCCTGTTTTCGGCGACCAGTATCGGCGAACTCTTTGGCGGCAAGCTCTTGGGCCGCATGCTGATGGGGCTCCTGCAGGCGGCCATCCTGCTGATCACCGGGAAATTGTTCTTTCACCTCAGGCTCGGTAGCATCCCGCTTTCAGGCTTGATCATCTTGGTCTTCACCCTGGCCATGGCCTGCCTGAGCATCTTCGTCGGCTCGGTTTTGCACAAGGAGGAAGTCATCGTCGGCGTCTCGGTGCTGGCGTCCAACATGTTCGCCGCCTTGGGAGGCTGCTGGTGGCCGGCCGAGATCGTCCCGCCGACCTTCAGGGCCCTGGGCATGGTCTCGCCCGCCTACTGGGCCATGGACGCTTTTCATCAGGTCATCTTCTTCGGCAAGGGCTTCGCGGCAATCGTCCCCAACCTACTGATCCTGTTGGCCTTTACCGCTGTTTTCATGGTGTTGGCGCTGCGCTTTTTCAAGGTCAGGGATTAAAATTCGGAAAAATCGTTCCCTGCCATCGGGCTCCCAGGTGAGCGTGGTCAACGACTCGACCTTCCGGAGCAGATAGGCAAAGAAACATTTTGCTCCAATGCGTGGCGCCGAATTGGAAAAATGCACGATCCTGAGAAAGTACACTATCGGCAAACGAACAGAAATGATGACAGGAATAGTGCTCCCGTAGCTATCAAGAAAATCATATTTCTTCCTCCTTCCAAATCTTGCTGCCGATTGTATTTTTTTTGAAAATAAAAAAATTGCCGTTTTTTTTACGAATTGATATGATTCAGGCATGGACAAAATGAGATTTTTCAAGCTATGCCGGCTGGTGTTGCTGGGGATCATTATCGTGTTGGGCGGCCTGTCCTGCAAGCCCGGGACCGATGAAGAGGAAAAACCGACCTACGAGATGGTGCGGCTGAGCAGATTCCCCATCTCCCTCGACTACCTCTTCCGCACCTCCGACCCGACCAGCCGTAATCAGATCCTCAACGGCATCCGCAACGGCCGGCCCGAGGCATCGATGCTTTTCCTGGTGCCCTACCCCAACTACCATCACCACGACCACTTCCCGGCAACACTGAAGTGGTATCTTTACAGCGGCGGTCACACGGCCATCTCCCTGCCGCTGCCGAGCTTTCTCGAGGTGCGTGACGATAGCGGTAAGCCGATCGAGGTCATCGACGGCATCCCCTGCTACAACGATGTAACGGCCACGCTGCATCTCAGTTATTATATCCGCGTCATGCTCGGCCACTGCTGCCTCACCCAGGACCTGGTCAACCAGTACCACATGGCGGGCAATATCGACGTTTTTGGCCAGCAGCGCCAGGCGGTTCCCATCGCCGCCGACGCCGTCATCGGCTTCACCCATTCGTCCTCTGCCCTTGACTTCATCGTCAAGGACGACACCAACAGCAATTTCGATCCCCAGGGCGAGATTACCGACAAGCAGAATTGCGTCAACCCCTATTTTTATTTAAGCGACGCGGCCCAAAGCCAACTGCGCAGTTACTACCAGGCCCAGCTCGACGCCATGAAACAAAGCGGCCTCTACCCCGAGTCACGGCTGGATCGTACCTATGACATCAACGAAGCCCAAAGCTTCTACGGCACCTGGTTCTATAAGCAGGGCTACCTGAGCCTGGACGCTGACGACCACCCCTACGGCTGGTACAGCTTCGACGGCTGCATCCTCAACATCCTCAGCCTGAACAAGACCGACCGCGACACTTTTTGGAAGAACAGCAACACCGGCCTGGCCATCGCCGCCGACGTGCTCGGCGTCTTTTGCGATGCCTTCTACCCCGGCAGCGTCCCCGACTACGAGGTGATCGGCGGCCGCTACATGGTCCGCTGCGACGGCGACAGCCGCGAAGGGATCGTCCGCCTGGACAACTTTTTCGCCAATGTCCGTGCCTCGCCCCTCTACCTCAAGTACCAGTTCGTGGAAGGGAGCGCCTCCACGGTTTGGGATGACCAGCTGAATGTCGATTATTTCTCCAGTCTGGCGGCGGCCCGCGCTTCCTTCAGCGCCAAAAAATTGACCTATATCCGCATGTACGAGCGAGCCGATTGACGCGAAGAAGTGTTAGTGTTAGTGGTAGTGTTAGTAAGAGTAATGAGTAACTTAATTGATCTTAAGAGTATTTAACGCTCGTTTACTAACACTAACACTATCACTAACACTTTCTAGCTTACTCGCTGTCCCCCGAGTGAGAGAAGCATGGCCTGAAACAGAAAAAAAATGGCGGCGATCAGGCCGCCGATCAGGGCGCCATTGAGCACCGGGCCGAAGCGCGGCGGCCTTTTCAGGACGCGGAAGGAATCCAGCAAGTTCTGAAAATCGCCGGCCGCATCGTCGCCCCTATCCCTGTGGGTGGTGAAGGTCAGGATGTATGCCCGTTTCTTTCCCGGCACCAGCACCTGGCGGTAGCGCAGGG
>JAPKZM010000045.1 GCA_026393775.1 Candidatus Aminicenantota bacterium | reverse complement strand
AACATCCCCCGCTACATGCTTCGCCACCGGGTGAAGACCGGAATGACGGGCTGGGCGCAGGTTCACGGCCTGCGCGGCAACACGCCGCTGGACAAGCGGATCGAATTCGACATCTACTACATCCAGAACTGGACATTGCAGCTCGACCTGGAAATCCTTTTCCGGACCGTACTGAAATTCCAGTTCATCGACAAGAACAATTAGCATGAAAAACAGGCCAGCGAGCCAGAGCCTGGAGGGTTTGAACATCGCCGCCGAATTCCACCCATTCCTGACCCATTTGAGCGATCTGGCCCGAGCCAAGGACCGCATGCCCTTCATCGGCAGGGACAACGAAATTGAGGCCGTAATGGAAACCCTGCTGCGCAAGCTGAAAAAGGGAGTCATCCTGGTGGGCAAGCCCGGGGTGGGCAAGACGGCCTTGATTACCGAATTGGCCGCGCGCATCAATCGTGGCCGGGTTCCCGAGTATTTGCGGGGAAAAATCATTCTCGAACTCGCTTTGAATTCATTCCTCTATTCACGCAGATCGAGCGACCTGCTGGCCAAGGATTTTGAAAAATTATTCAGCCAGATCAAAGCCAACCAGGACAGGATCATTCTTTTTCTCGATGAACTGCAGCTGCAATCGGTGGTCGGCGCCGTGAGGCCCGGGAAGACCAATCATCTCCAGGAATTGCTGAGAACCCATATCACCTCTCGCGGCTTGCCGATCATCGCCGCCGCCACTCCCGAGGATTACTATAAGTATTTCAAGAGCGACGAACTCATCGCCGCGAATTTTTCGGCGATCCAGCTCAATGAGCCAGAGAAAGTCGAAATGCTGGAAATTTTGGCCGGAGTCAAGGCTTACTTTGAACGCTACTACGACTTGCGCATTCCCGCCCGTTTTTTCGAGTCCATATACACCCTGGCGCAGCGCTTCATTCCCGCCAGGGCTTTCCCCGACAAGGCCATCGAGTTGCTGGATATTTCCTGTTCCAAGGCCTCGTTGAAAAAAGTAAAAACCCTGGGCATCCATTTTATTTACCAGAGCATCGCCAGCATTTCCAGGCTGCCGATCGGCATCGTCCAGCTGGATCCCCAGGTCCATTACCGCTGCCTGCTCGATTACTTGAAGGAAGCCTCGGTCGACCAGACCAGCGCCCTGGAAGAAATCGCACGGATCATCAAGCTGGCGAAGCTCGAAACGGCCGTCAACGGGATGAAGCCGCAGGGAATTTTCCTGTTCCTGGGGCCGGCCGGGATCGGCAAAAGTTTCGTGGCCGCCCGCATCGCCGAATACCTTTTCGGCAGCGTGGAGAAATTACGCCGCATCGACCTGGCGGGCTTCAAAAAAGCCGAGGACATGGAGAAACTGATCGGCAGCCCGGATCTGGAAAGCTCGGGCCTGCTGATCCAGGAGATCGAGAACCACCCGTTCTGTGTCCTGCTCTTTGAGAACATCGACGAAGCGCATCCGGCGCTTCTCTATTTCCTGGGCAAGGCCCTGAGCCAGGGCGAAATCATCGACCATCTGGGCAAAAGGCACTACCTGGCCAACATCATCGTCATCTTGAGCCTTTCCGCGATCGGCGAACAAAAAAAAGATTCGACCATCGGTTTCGTCAGCGGCGATCCCGGTTCGGGGTCCATCGTCATCGCCCCGAAGATCATGAACGTCCTGGACTGGGTCGACGAGATCATCCAATTCGCCCCCTTGCAGCGCGAGCACCTGCAGCAGATCGCCAGGATCCGACTCGATGAAATGGCCCGCGAATTGCTGGAGCGTCACGGCTGCCGATTCACCCTGGAACCTGAATTGCTGAACACGATCGTCGATGTGGCCGAAAAGTCCGGGCGTTACGCCCACGCCGTCGGCGAGTTCATTGAACGCGACATCCGCTTGCCGGTCATGGATATGATCACCAAGACCGACAGGAAATTGCATTTGCGGATCTCCATTGAAAACAAGCGGGTCAAGGTCACGGTCGTCTGAGCGGGGGAGCCATGCAAAAAAACCTGAAAATCTTTCATCTGCTGGCCGTGAAAACCTATCCCGACGACGTGGAAATCAATTTTTCCTTTTCCAACATGGAGTTCTTGCTGCGGCCGGACGAGCTGCCTTTTACCAGGGAATCGATTCAATTGCACGCTTTCGCCGGGGACGCCCGCGTCGGCAGCCGGCACCTGCTGGATAGCCTGAGCCGGAAAGAAATGGTTCCCGGGGAAAATATTTTCCTGTCGCTGGGAACCAGCCTGGCCAACTTCATCCTCTGGTCGGTGCTGCTGAAGCGCGGCGACGAGGTCCTGATCGAATTTCCCGCTTATGAGCCCATGTTCAAGGTCCCGGCTTACCTGGGGGCGAAGATCCGTTTTTTCAAACGCGACCCGATCGACTTTTCCCTGTCCGTGAACGCCATCGCCTCCGTTCTCTCCGAAAAGACCAGGATGATCATCCTGACCGATTCCCATAATCCTTCCGGCAACCAGATTTCCAGGGAGGTCCTGCACTACCTTAAAACGCTGAACCAGGAAAGGAATATCATCATTTTCATCGACGAAGTATACGGAAAGTTCTATCGCGAGCGGTCGCTTTTCACCGAATATCCCGAATTCGTGGTCACGGGTTCCTTATCGAAATTTTACGGCCTGGGCTCCATGCGCGTCGGCTGGGCTTTCGCCCCGGCGCCGATCGTGGAAAAATCCCGCGCTTTCAGCGATTATCTGACGCCCGAAATTCCGTTCCCGCCATTATACCTGGCCCATCTCCTGCTCGAACATCCCGTGCTCTCCGAGTTGGAACTGCGCGTGCGCCAGCGCATCAAGACCAACCGCGAGATCATCGGCGGCTTTTTCGACCGGACCGAGTTCCTATCCTGCTACATTCCCAGGAGCGGCCTCCTGTTTTTCCCGGAAGTGAAAGGCACGGTGGACGTCAAGAAATTCCATCAGCGGCTGTACGAGAAATACCGGATGGTGGTCACCGAGGGCCGTTTTTTCCAGATGGCGCAGCATTTCCGCATAGCCGGCGTTTGCGCTCCAGAAACCCTGGCGGACGGGCTGCAGCGCCTGGACAAAGCGCTGCGGGATTCGCTGAAACAGGGAGTTTAAAATGAAAAAAATGTTTTGGCTATTTCTGCTGATCGGGCCATGCCTTCTGCCGGCACAGCCGGATGTCTATCCCCTCACCGGCATTGACGAAAGCGGGCAATTCAGGCTGCTGGTCAATGAGGGCGAGCTGGCGACCATCGTCTATACCTTGGATGCCAAGGGCAATTACCAGCGAATGTTCAAATTGACGATGGCCGGGCAGAGCGTGGATTACCAGCTCTTCATCAGCGGCGGCCCCGGCGGCGATTGGCAGGCCATGACCATCACCGCTCCAACCGAAACCATCCAAGTCGAGCGCCGGCAAGGGCAGGCGGTTTTCAAGAGCAAGGAGCAGTCCTACAGCGTCACCCTCAAGGAAAAATCGGTGCTCTACGACAATTACGGCCCGGCCCTGGAAACGTTCTTTCTCAAGGCCTATGACCGGAAAGCCGGCGGCAAACAGAATTTCAGCCGCTTCATCATCCCCGCCCAATTCGCGGACATGGAACTGGAGTTCAAGAACCGCCAGCTGCGAAAAATCGGCGACAAGGAAGAGGCCTTCCTGCTGTTTGAAGCCAGCATCAGCGGCCTGGCCATCGAAGTGTGGGCCGATGAACAACTGAAGATATTCATGGTCCACGTGCCCATCCAGAGGGCCACTTTCATCCGCCAGGGCTACGACGGCCTGCTGGCGGCCATCGGCGAAGACCCGCTGGCTTCCAAGCCGGTGTACAAGCTGGAACGCAGGACCGAAATGGTCCCCATGCGCGACGGCGTCAGGCTGGCCACCGACCTGTACATGCCCCAGGGGGCCGAGACGGAAAAATACCCACTGATCCTGATCCGCACTCCCTATAAAAAAGAAATGGTGGAGATGGACGCCAATTTCTACGGCCGCCGCGGCTATGTGGTGGCTATCCAGGACTGCCGCGGCCGCTTCGCCTCCGAGGGCCGCTGGGTCCCTTTCTTTAACGAAGGCCGGGACGGGTACGATACGATCGAGTGGCTGGCGGCCCAGCCGTGGTCCAACGGCAAGGTGGGCATGGTCGGCGGCTCCTATGCCGGCTGGGTGCAGCTCTGGGCGGCGGTGGAAAAGCCGCCGCACCTGGTGACCATCATCCCCAACGTGGCGCTTCCCGATCCCTTTTACAATCTCCCCTACGAATACGGCTCCTTCTACATCTTCGGTTCCATCTGGTGGGCCGAGATCCTCGAGAGTCAGGCCACCGGCGACCTTTCCGGACAGGCCATAAGCCGGATCAATGAACGCCGCTATGAGAAGATTCTCCAGCGCCTCCCGGTGGTCGAGCTCGACAAGGATATCTTCGGCCGCATCAATCCCTACTGGCGCCAGTGGATCGAGAACAACCGCGACGGCGGATTCTGGGAGCCGGTGAACTTCATGAAAAAATTACCGGGCCTCGATCTGCCGGTCTTCCTGCAATCGGGCTGGTTCGATGGCGACGGCATTGGTTCCAAGCTCAATTACGCTCAGCTGAAACTGAGCCGCAACCCCAACCAGAAGCTGATCCTCGGCCCCTGGGGCCATACCGACCAGGCCAGCCCCCGCTACGGCGACTATGAATTCGGCAAGGAGGCCGCGCCCGACCTGAAGATGATGTACCTCAAGTGGTTCGACCACTGGCTCAAGGGCATCGACAACAAGATTCTCGCCGAACCGCTGGTACAGATCTTCGCCATGTTTTCCAACCAGTGGCTGAGCGGCGGCACCTACCCGCTACCGCAGACCCGGTTCAGCAAGCTCTTCCTGTCCAGCCGCCAGGGGGCCAATACCTCGCGCGGCGACGGTGTGCTCTCCTGGGAACCGCCCGCGGCCGGCAAGGAATACGATGCCTACGTCTACGATCCCGGTGACCCGACGCCCCATCCCGACATGTATTTTAAGAGTGACGCTGAGATCAGGAAGGACAAAAAACTAGCCATCAACACCGACGAGGAAAAGAAGCGCATCGAGGGCTTCCACAATACCGTGACTGACCGCAGGAGCGATATCCTCGTCTTCCAAACGCCGGCGCTGAAAAAACCCCTGACCGTGGCCGGCCCCGTATCGGCCACCCTGTATGCCGCTTCGTCAGCGCTGGACACCGACTGGTTCGTCACCATGATGGATGTCGATGAAGAGGGGAAGATCCTTCCGTTAGTCCACGGCACCATCCGCGCCCGCTTCCGCCAATCACTGGAAAAGCCCGAATTCCTGGAAAAGGACAGGATCTACGCCTACACCATCGACATGTGGCAAACCGGCATCACCTTTCAGAAAGGCCACCGCGTCAGGGTCGAAGTGGCTTCGGCCCTTTTCCCGATGTTCTCGCGCAACCTGAATACCGGCGGCCACAATGAGAAGGAAAAGAAATTCGTCAAGGCTTTGCAAAAGATATACCATTCCGCCGTTTACCCGTCGCATATCCTCCTGCCGCTGGTCGAGCTGCCGGCGAAGTAGGGAAGGCGCAAGGCCGGGGAGCGGAAATGGATCACCCGGGCGTTTGCTTGATGAAGCGGCGCAGGGAGATGAAGGACGAGAACAGGCCGATCGCCGTGCCGGTGACCAGCAGCTGCCAGAAAATTTTCTGGGGCAGCTGCCTGAAATCGATCAGCTGCTTGATGATGTTGAAAACGAATCCGGCGTAAAGCGGGAAAGCCTTGATCGTGGCCAGCAGCAGCCCACCGGCGAGCAGCCCGCCCAGAAAACCGAGGACGAAACCCTCGATCAGAAATGGCGTTTTGATGTACCAGTCGCTGGCGCCGACCAGCCTCAAGATGTTGATTTCATCCCGGCGGTAGAAGATGTTGATCTTGACCACGTTGAAAATGATGAAAATGGAAACGATGAGGAGGATGGCGCTCAGGAAAAGGCCGGCAAAGGTCGTGAATTTCTTGATCATGGCGATCTTCCTGGCCCAATCCATGTTGAGCTGGACGCTTTCCACGTTGGCCGCATTCTTGATGTCGCGAACGAAAGATTCCACCTGGATCAGGTTGCGGGCGTCCGACTGGAATTTGACGTCGATGGATGCCGGGAACGGCGAATAGTTGAATTCGCTCAGGATGTATTTCAGCTCCGGGAATTCCCTGGAGAAATTTGCCTTGGCCTGGTCCCTGGAAGTGAAGCCGACCTCCTTGACCAGCAGGTTGGCCTGCATCCGTTGCATGAGCTTTTCGATGGCGCCGTTGTCGCTGTCATCCTGGATATAGATGATCGCCTCGACGTTTTCGCTGAGCTTGTCGATGTAGCGCTCCAGGTTGAAAGAGATGTAATTGAATATTCCCGGGACCAGCAGGGTGAAAGCGATGATTCCCAGGCAAAGGAGATTGACTACTTTATTCCGCAACAGATTGGCCATGGCCTGCTTGATGGAATAGATCACGAATCTCATGGATTGGCCTCGACCCTCTTGTCCTGCACCAACTGCCCCTTGTCCAGCTTGATGGTGCGCTTGGGGAACAAGCTCATCAGGTTGAGGTCGTGGGTGGCGATGATGGTGGTGATGCCGTTGGCGTTGATCCTTTCAAAAATCTTAATGATCTCGATGGACAGGTTCGTGTCCAGGTTGCCGGTCGGCTCGTCGGCAATCAGGATTTTCGGATTGCCGATGATGG